>NZ_JASCPO010000216.1:0-9872 GCF_029960145.1 Pseudomonas sp. PS01299
CGAGCAAGCCCGCTCCCACATTTGGAATACATTCCTCCTGTGGGAGCGGGCTTGCTCGCGAAGAGGTCGGATCCGTCAACACAGAACTGACTGGCATCCCCGGTCCACAGCCTTATAATGCCCGCCTTTGCACAACAGCAGGCTGTCCCACCTTGGCAAACATAGATAATCCGGTCGCCGAAATGGCACCCGACGGCTTTTACCGCGTCGCGCTTGGCGTTGAATACAAAGGCTCGCGCTACAGCGGCTGGCAGCGTCAGTTGACCGGCGTGGCCACGGTGCAGGAAGAACTCGAAAAAGCCTTGTCGAAAGTCGCCAATTCGCCGATTTCGCTGCAGTGCGCCGGGCGTACCGATGCCGGGGTGCATGCTTGCGGACAAGTGGTTCATTTCGACACGCCAGTCGATCGTTCGCTGAAAGCCTGGGTGATGGGCGCCAATATCAATCTGCCCCACGACATCAGTGTCAGCTGGGCGCGGGTGATGCCGGCGCATTTCCATGCGCGGTTCAAAGCCATCGCCCGGCGTTATCGCTATGTGATCTACAACGATCAGATTCGTCCGGCGCATCTCAACGAAGAGATCACCTGGAACCACCGCCCACTCGACGTTGAGCGCATGGCTGAAGCGGCGCAATACCTGATCGGCACTCACGATTTCAGTGCGTTCCGTGCTGGTCAGTGCCAGGCCAAGTCGCCGATCAAGAAGATGCATCATCTGCGCGTGACTCGCCACGGCAAGATGATCGTTCTCGATATTCGCGCCAACGCCTTTTTGCACCACATGGTGCGCAACATTGCCGGTGTGTTGATGACCATCGGTGCTGGCGAGCGCCCGGTCGAGTGGATGAAGGAAGTGCTGGAAAGCCGCGAGCGCCGTTCCGGTGGCGTGACAGCGCATCCGTACGGGCTGTACCTGGTGCAGGTCGAGTATCACGATGAATTTCCGTTGCCCGAGCGTTTTATCGGGCCACATTTCCTTACGGGTTTCTCGGAACTTGACGGCTGACGCCCTCGAACGCATTTGTTACCATCCGGGACTTTCCCGAACTTGACGCGGAGTTTTTCTCGATATGTCAGCCGTTCGCAGCAAGATCTGCGGGATTACCCGCATAGAAGATGCGTTGGCAGCGGTCGAGGCCGGGGCGGATGCGATCGGGTTCGTGTTCTACGCCAAGAGCCCGCGTGCAGTGAGCGTGCAGCAGGCAAGGGCGATCATCCAGGCCTTGCCGCCGTTCGTGACGACGGTGGGCCTGTTCGTCAATGCCAGCCGCTGCGAGTTGGGGGAAATCCTCGATGCCGTGCCGCTGGATTTGTTGCAGTTCCACGGCGACGAAACCGCTGAACAGTGTGAAGGCTGGCATCGTCCGTACATCAAGGCATTGCGGGTCAAGGCTGGCGATGACATCGCCGCTGCCGTCGATGCCTATCCGAGTGCCAGTGGCGTGCTGCTCGACACTTATGTCGAAGGCGTGCCTGGCGGAACCGGCGAGGCGTTCGACTGGTCTTTGATTCCGCAAACTTTGAGCAAGCCGCTGATCCTGGCCGGTGGCCTCACCCCGGAAAACGTCTCCGACGCCGTGGCGCGGGTCAAACCTTACGCGGTCGATGTCAGCGGCGGGGTAGAAGCGAGCAAGGGCATCAAGGATCATGCGAAGATCCGTGCGTTCATCAATGCCGTACGTAGAAGCTCGCAGGGAGCGTCTACTTCGATGTGACGGCTGGCGAACTGCCGCCGTCCATCAATGCACTTGCACAAAGCAGGCGAGGCTGAGGGTTTCTGGAGTTGCACGCAGGTCATGTTTCGCGCTGACCGCGGCGTTCCACCAACCATCGCCACACACATGAATTTAGCTGAAGGGCATACGCGGGGCTGCGAACCAGAGCGTTCGGGCCGCCGGTACTGGAGAAAGAAAGCATGAGCAACTGGTTGGTAGACAAACTGATCCCTTCGATCATGCGTTCGGAGGTCAAGAAGAGCTCGGTGCCTGAAGGTCTGTGGCACAAATGCCCGTCCTGCGAGGCTGTGCTGTATCGCCCTGAGCTGGAAAAGACCCTGGACGTTTGCCCCAAGTGCAACCACCACATGCGCATCGGCGCACGGGCGCGTATCGACATCTTCCTGGATGCCGAAGGCCGCAACGAGCTGGGTGCAGATCTGGAGCCGGTTGACCGTCTGAAATTCCGCGACGGCAAGAAGTACAAGGACCGTCTGGTCGCTGCGCAGAAGCAGACCGGCGAAAAGGACGCGCTGATCTCCGTCAGCGGCACCCTGCTGGGTATGCCGGTGGTGGTGTCGGCGTTCGAATTCAGCTTCATGGGCGGTTCCATGGGCGCCATCGTCGGTGAGCGCTTCGTGCGCGCCGCCAACTACGCCCTGGAAAACCGTTGCCCGATGATCTGCTTCGCCGCCTCCGGTGGTGCGCGCATGCAGGAAGCGCTGATCTCGCTGATGCAGATGGCCAAGACGTCGGCCGTACTGGCGCGTCTGCGTGAAGAAGGCATTCCGTTCATCTCGGTGCTGACCGATCCGGTCTACGGCGGCGTTTCCGCCAGTCTGGCAATGCTCGGCGACGTGATCGTCGGTGAGCCAAAGGCACTGATCGGCTTCGCCGGTCCGCGCGTGATCGAGCAGACCGTGCGTGAAAAACTTCCGGAAGGCTTCCAGCGCAGCGAGTTCCTGCTGGAGCATGGCGCGATCGATCTGATCATCGATCGTCGTGAACTGCGTCCACGCCTGGGCAATCTGCTGGCGCAACTGACCGGCCAGCCGACTCCGACCTACGTCGCCGCTCCTGTTGAGCCAATCGTCGTTCCACCGGTGCCTGCCAACGTATGACCGAGCGTACCCTTGGCGAGTGGCTCGCCTACCTTGAGCAGTTGCATCCATCGGCCATCGACATGGGGCTGGAGCGTTCGCAACAGGTAGCGTCCCGCATGGGACTGGGCCAGCCGGCGCCTCGGGTGATTACGGTCACCGGCACCAACGGCAAGGGTTCGACCTGCGCTTTCGTGGCGTCATTGCTGCGGGCGCAGGGCCTGAACGTGGGTGTCTACAATTCTCCGCACCTGCTGCGTTACAACGAGCGGGTGCAGCTCAATGGCGTCGAAGCCACTGACGCGCAGCTGTGCGAGGCCTTCGCTGCGGTGGAGGCCGGGCGTGGCGACACTTCCCTGACTTACTTCGAAATGGGCACCCTGGCGGCGTTCTGGCTGTTTCAACAGGCAAAACTTGACGCTGTGGTGCTGGAAGTCGGGCTGGGCGGGCGTCTGGACACGGTCAATGTGGTGGACGCCGATATCGCGCTGGTCACCAGCATTGGCGTCGATCATGCCGAATACCTGGGCAATACCCGCGAATCCGTGGCCTTCGAGAAGGCCGGGATTTTTCGTCAGGGCAAACCAGCCTTGTGCGGCGACCTGAATCCTCCGCAACCGCTGCTCGACAAGGCGCGGGAGCTGGCATGTCCGTTTTTCCTGCGTGGGCGTGATTTCGACCTCGGCATCACAGACCAGCACTGGCAGTGGCGCGGCACTGATGCGCAAGGCCAGCCGGTCGAACTGCGCGACTTGCCGCTGCTCGATCTGCCGATGGAAAACGCCGCGCTGGCATTGCAGGCGTATCTGCTGCTCGGCTTGCCGTGGAATCCGTCGCAAATTGTTGCTGCCTTGCAGGCCACTCGCGTGGTCGGCCGGCTGGATCGCCGCTCGTTCGAATTCGATGGCAAGCGCCTGAACCTGCTGCTGGACGTGGGGCATAACCCGCACGCGGCGGAGTATCTTGCGCGGCGCCTGGCCACTCGGCCGCCGGTAGGCAAGCGTCTGGCGGTGTTCGGCTTGCTGGCCGACAAGGATCTGGATGGTGTTGTCGGCGAATTGAATGCTAGTGTCCAGCATTGGGCGGTCGCGCCGCTGGATTCGCCGCGTTCGCGTCCGGTCAGTGAATTGCACGCCGGGTTGCAGAACCTTGGCGCGTCCGTCACGTCCTATGACAGTGTCGCGGCTGCGCTGGAAGGGCAGTGCGAGATCGCAACCAGCGACGACGAGATTCTGTTGTTCGGATCATTTTATTGTGTCGCCGAGGCCCTTGAATGGCTGGCCCGGCGCTCCACGGAGGAAGCGGCAAATGGCTTTGCTGGATAAAGCGTACAAGCAGCGCATGGTTGGCGCCCTGGTGCTGGTGGCACTGGCGGTGATTTTCCTGCCGATGCTGTTTTCCCGCCAGGACGAGCAACGTCAAGTGACGGTCGAGGCGCCTGCCGCGCCGCAAGCCCCTTCGATGCCTCAGGTGCAAATGGAGTCGGTGGCCGTGCCTGAGCCGCAAGCTTTGCCGCAAGAACCGGTGCCAGCGGATGAAGAAGTCGCAGAAGACACTGCGCCTGCTGCACCAATCGCGGCAGCCCCGGCCCCAACGGCACCCATAGCAATCGCCAAGCCGACTGCGCCGCCTGCGGTGGCCAAGCCGATTCCGGCGCCTGCTCAGCCAATTGCTGCTGCATCGAAACCTGACACCACGCAAAGTCGCGTCGATGCCAACGGTCTGTCGGTCAGCTGGTCGGTGCAACTGGCCAGCCTGTCGAGTCGCGCCAGCGCCGAAAGCCTGCAGAAAACCCTGCGCAGCCAAGGCTATAACGCCTATATCCGTTCCGCCGACGGCAAGAATCGGGTGTTCGTCGGGCCGCTGATCGAGCGTGCCGAGGCCGATCGTCTGCGTGATCTGTTGAGTCGCCAGCAAAACCTCAAGGGGTTTGTTGTGCGCTTCCAGCCCGAGCGCGGCTAGGATCTATCGATTCGATTGAAATGCACTGAAAATCGCAGCTTACCGACAGCGGTGCGCTCTGCTAAAATGCGCCGCCTTATCCGTCTGTAGGCTGCACTGTGCCATTTACCCTGGTTGACTGGGCGATCGTTGCAATCATCGCCATCTCCGCTTTGATCAGTTTGAGCCGCGGCTTCGTCAAGGAAGCATTATCGCTGGTGACCTGGATCATCGCAGGAGCGGTTGCCTGGATGTTCGGTGGCTCACTGTCCGAGTACCTCGCCGGATACATCGAAACCCCATCGGCTCGCGTGATCGCGGGCTGTGCCATCATGTTTGTCGCCACGCTGATCGTGGGCGCAATGATCAATTATCTTATCGGCGAGTTGGTGCGCGTGACCGGATTGTCCGGCACCGATCGATTCCTGGGCATGGCCTTCGGCGCGGCGCGTGGCGTGTTGCTGGTGGTCGTGGCAGTCGGGCTGTTGAGCCTGGGGCCGGTACAGCAGGACGGGTGGTGGAAAGAATCACAGCTCGTGCCAAAGTTTCTATTGGTCGCCGACTGGTCCAAAAACCTGATTCTCGGGTGGAGCAGTCAGTGGCTTGCCAGCGGAATCAGCGTACCCGCTGATATTCCGTTCAAGGAGCAACTCTTGCCGTCGGCCAAAACGCCTCAGTGAGTGTTGTTCAGTTCAGATCCATTAAGTAGGGGTTGCGTCGCATGTGTGGCATCGTCGGTATCGTCGGTAAGTCGAACGTCAATCAGGCGCTGTATGACGCGCTAACCGTGCTCCAGCACCGCGGCCAGGACGCTGCCGGTATCGTGACCAGCCATGATGGCCGGTTGTTCTTGCGCAAGGACAATGGTCTGGTGCGTGACGTGTTTCAGCAGCGTCACATGCAGCGCCTGGTCGGCCACATGGGTATCGGTCACGTCCGTTACCCGACTGCCGGCAGCTCGACCTCGGCCGAAGCGCAGCCGTTTTACGTCAACTCGCCTTACGGCATCACCCTGGCGCACAACGGCAACCTGACCAACGTTGAACAGTTGGCCAAGGAGATCTACGAATCCGACCTGCGTCACGTCAACACCAGTTCCGACTCGGAAGTGCTGCTCAACGTGTTCGCTCATGAGCTGGCCCAGCGCGGCAAGCTGCAACCGACCGAAGAAGACGTGTTTGCCGCCGTGACCGACGTGCATAACCGTTGCGTCGGCGGTTACGCGGTGGTGGCGATGATCACCGGTTACGGCATCGTCGGTTTCCGTGACCCGCACGGCATCCGTCCGATCGTGTTCGGTCAGCGTCACACCGACGAAGGCGTCGAGTACATGATCGCTTCCGAAAGCGTTTCCCTGGACGTGCTCGGTTTCACCCTGATCCGCGATCTGGCCCCTGGCGAAGCGGTCTATATCACTGAGGACGGCAAGCTGCACACCCGTCAGTGCGCGACCAACCCATCCCTGACCCCGTGCATCTTCGAGCACGTTTACCTGGCGCGTCCGGATTCGATCATCGACGGCGTGTCGGTGTACAAGGCGCGTCTGCGCATGGGCGAGAAACTCGCCGAGAAGATCCTGCGCGAGCGTCCAGAGCACGACATCGACGTGGTCATCCCGATCCCGGACACCAGCCGCACCGCCGCGCTGGAGCTGGCGAACCACCTGGGTGTGAAATTCCGCGAAGGCTTCGTCAAGAACCGCTACATCGGCCGGACCTTCATCATGCCGGGCCAGGCTGCCCGCAAGAAGTCGGTTCGTCAGAAGCTCAACGCGATCGAGCTGGAATTCCGCGGCAAGAACGTGATGCTGGTCGACGACTCGATCGTACGCGGCACCACCTGCAAGCAGATCATCCAGATGGCCCGCGAAGCCGGCGCGAAAAACGTCTACTTCTGCTCGGCGGCCCCGGCCGTACGCTTCCCGAACGTTTACGGCATCGACATGCCGAGCGCTCACGAACTGATCGCACACAATCGTTCGACTCAGGATGTGGCGGATCTGATCGGTGCAGACTGGCTGATCTATCAGGACCTGCCTGACTTGATCGAAGCAGTCGGTGGCGGCAAGATCAAGATCGAAAACTTCGATTGCGCGGTGTTCGACGGCAAGTACGTCACCGGCGACGTCGACGAGGCTTACCTGGACAAGATCGAGCAGGCACGCAACGATGCCTCCAAGGTCAAGACCCAGGCGGTCAGTGCGATCATCGATCTGTACAACAACTGAGTTTCTACCGGCCCTGAGGGGCCGGTTTTGTATCTGACTTTTAATTTTCAAGAACAGGGCAAGGAGTGACAGCATGAGTCAGGAATGGGATGCCGGTCGGCTGGACAGCGACCTCGAAGGCGTAGCGTTCGATACCCTGGCCGTACGTGCCGGTCAGCACCGTACGCCGGAAGGCGAACACGGTGATCCGATGTTCTTCACCTCCAGCTACGTGTTCCGCACCGCTGCCGACGCGGCCGCGCGGTTTGCCGGGGAGGTGCCGGGCAACGTGTACTCGCGCTACACCAACCCGACCGTGCGCGCGTTCGAAGAGCGTATCGCTGCGCTGGAAGGCGCTGAACAAGCGGTCGCCACCGCCACGGGCATGGCCGCGATCATGGCGGTGGTGATGAGCCTGTGCAGTGCCGGCGATCACGTGCTGGTGTCGCGCAGTGTGTTCGGTTCGACCATCAGCCTGTTCGAGAAGTACTTCAAGCGTTTCGGTGTGCAAGTCGACTACGTGCCGCTGGCCGATCTCTCGGCTTGGGATGCGGCGATCAAGCCGAACACCAAGCTGCTGTTCGTCGAGTCGCCGTCCAATCCGTTGGCAGAGCTGGTGGATATCACCGCGCTGGCGGAAATCGCTCACGCCAAAGGCGCGATGCTGGTGGTCGACAACTGCTTCTGCACGCCTGCCTTGCAGCAGCCGCTGAAACTCGGTGCGGACATTGTCGTGCACTCGGCGACCAAGTTCATTGACGGCCAAGGCCGTTGCATGGGTGGTGTGGTGGCTGGTCGCAGCGAGCAGATGAAAGAAGTTGTCGGTTTCCTGCGCACCGCCGGGCCGACACTGAGCCCGTTCAACGCGTGGATCTTCCTCAAGGGCCTGGAAACCCTGAATCTGCGAATGAAGGCGCACTGCGCCAACGCCCAGCAACTGGCCGAATGGCTGGAGCAGCAGGACGGTATCGAGAAGGTTCATTACGCCGGTCTCAAGAGCCATCCGCAGCATGAACTGGCCCAGCGTCAGCAGAAGGGCTTCGGCGCGGTGGTGAGTTTCGAGGTCAAGGGCGGCAAAGAGGGCGCGTGGCGCTTTATCGATGCCACCCGGTTGATCTCGATCACCGCCAACCTTGGTGACAGCAAAACCACCATCACTCATCCGAGCACCACCTCCCATGGCCGTCTGGCGCCACAGGAGCGTGAAGCAGCAGGGATTCGTGACAGCCTGATCCGCATCGCGGTCGGTCTGGAAGACGTGGTGGACCTGCAGGCTGATCTGTCGCGCGGTCTGGCGGCGTTGTGATCGAGTTGTCTACTCCGAAGGCGGGCACCCATGGCCGCGTGGCGCTGGTTACCGGTGCTGCGCGCGGCATCGGTTTGGGTATCGCGGCCTGGTTGATCAGCGAAGGCTGGCAAGTGGTGCTGACCGATCTCGATCGGGTGCGCGGCTCGAAAGTGGCGAAGGTACTGGGCGAGAATGCCTGGTTCATCGCAATGGACGTGGCGGATGAAAGTCAAGTCGCGCTCGGCGTTGCCGAGGTGCTCGGCCAATTTGGTCGTCTCGATGCGCTGGTGTGCAACGCGGCAGTCGCTGACCCGCACAACATCACCCTGGAAAGTCTTGATCTGGCGTACTGGAATCGAGTGCTGGCGGTAAACCTCAGTGGGCCGATGCTGCTGGCCAAGCACTGTGCGCCGTATCTGCGCGCGCACAACGGCTCGATCGTCAATCTGGCCTCGACCCGTGCGCGGCAGTCGGAGGCTGATTCCGAGGCGTATGCGGCGAGCAAGGGCGGGTTGTTGGCGCTGACCCATGCGTTGGCGATCAGTCTCGGGCCAGAAATTCGCGTCAATGCGGTCAGCCCTGGCTGGATTGATGCCCGGGATCCTTCTGCGCGGCGAGCTGAGCCTTTGGCCGATGCCGATCATGCGCAGCATCCGGCGGGCAGGGTAGGGACGGTCGAGGATGTGGCGGCGATGGTCGCGTGGCTGTTGTCGCGCAATGCCGGGTTTGTCACCGGACAGGAATTCGTCGTGGATGGCGGCATGACCAAGAAGATGATTTACACCGAGTAGATCGCGCTCTTCTCCTGAATTTGCGTCAAATGGGCTGCCGTCTTCGCGAGCAAGCTCGCTCCCACATTTGGAATGCAATCCCCCTGTGGGAGCGAGCTTGCTCGCGAATGCAGTCTTGCAGGATGGAAACAATTTCGTCTTTTTCAGAAAAACTTCAATCCTGCTATTGACTTAGGTTCGCTACCTGCGTAAATTTCGCGGCCTCGGAGATGCAAACGGGTGATTAGCTCAGCTGGGAGAGCGTCTGCCTTACAAGCAGAATGTCGGCGGTTCGATCCCGTCATCACCCACCACTCCCCGAGAAACTTGCGAAAGCAAGAGGTAGGCTGAAAGTGCCTCCACCGACGCGCAGCGGTAGTTCAGTCGGTTAGAATACCGGCCTGTCACGCCGGGGGTCGCGGGTTCGAGTCCCGTCCGCTGCGCCATATTTTACGAGTCAGACATTGTCTGGTTCGCGATTGCAAAGCACCGAAGCTTTCAATCAAAACGAGTTACTTGAGCGCAAGCTCAAAGCGATACGCAGCGGTAGTTCAGTCGGTTAGAATACCGGCCTGTCACGCCGGGGGTCGCGGGTTCGAGTCCCGTCCGCTGCGCCATATCTGTTTCAAGGACCACTGAACGCCTTGAAACACCGAAAGCAACCGTTGGTTGTTTCGGAATCGATAGCAAAGACCCTGGTCGAAAGACCGGGGTTTTTTGTGTCTGAAATTTGGTATTTCCTTCCTTAGGCTCGTGCCTCCACCCTGAATCCAACACAAATCCCCCTGTGGGAGCGGGCTTGCTCGCGAAAGCGGTGTATCAGTTGAAAATGGTCTGCCTGACACCACGCC
>NZ_JASCPO010000217.1:0-9846 GCF_029960145.1 Pseudomonas sp. PS01299
GGGCTTGCTCGCGAAGGCGGCACATCCGTCGATATCACCTTTGAATGAAGAACCGTATTCGCGAGCAAGCCCGCTCCCACAAAAGCAGCGTTTACAAACCTTCTTCGAGTACCCGATCCAGCGTGTCGACAAAGAAGTCGACGCTGCGCCGCGAGGTGACCATCGGCGGTTTGATCTTGAGAATGTTCAGGTCATCCCCGGTCGGTTGCATGAAGATCCCCAGCTCGCGCAGGCGATCGCACAACAACGTGGTCTCCTCGGTGGCCGGCTCCAGCGTCTCGCGGTTGCGGATCAGCTCTACCCCCAGATAGAAGCCGGAACCATGCACCGCGCCCACCAGCGGGTGTTTATCGATCAACGCCTCCAGCCGCGTCTTGAAATGCCCGCCAACCACCTGGGCGTTTTCCCAGAGCTTTTCTTCTTCCATCACATCCAGCACCGCCATACCGACCTGGCAGCTCACCGGACTGCCGCCGGCCGACGAGAAGAAATAGCCTTCAGCTTCCAGCGCCTCGGCGATTTCCCGACGCGTAATAACGGCGCCGAGCGGCTGGCCGTTGCCCATGCCCTTGGCCATGGTGATGATGTCCGGCACCACGCCTTGCTCTTCGAAGCCCCAGAAAAAGTGACCCATGCGCCCGTAACCGACCTGGACTTCGTCGGCGATGCACACCCCGCCCTGGGCCCGCACCAATGCGTAAACCTGCTTCAGATAACCGGGCGGCAGGGAAATCCCGCCGGCGTTGCCGTACACCGGTTCACAGATGAAACCGGCCAATTGGCGCTCCTGCGCGGCGATATGCGCCAGTTGCGCTTCGACGCTGCGTACATAATCCGGCGCAGAATCGAGGCCACGGAACTCACCGCGATAGATGTTCGGCGCGGTGACTGGATGCACCCAGTCCGGACGACTTTCCAGAGCACGAGGGTTATCGGCAACCGACGTCGACACCGCATCAGCGCCGACCGTCCAGCCGTGATAGGCCTCCAGCACGCTGAGCATGTCGCGCCCGCCGCTGTAGGCCCACGCCAGACGGATCGCCAGGTCGTTGGCCTCGCTGCCACTGTTGACCAGAAACACCCGGTCCATGCCTTCCGGCGCCAGCTTCAGCAAGCGTTCGGAGAACTGCGCCACGGCTGCATAGTTGAAACGCGAGTTGGTGTTGAGCAGCGACCACTGTCGCGCCGCCACCTGGGCCATGCGCGGATGACCATGGCCGAGCACCGCGACGTTGTTGAGCATGTCGAGGTAGGAACGGCCCTGCATGTCGATCAGGTGATTACGCCAGCCACGCTCGATGCGCGGCGGGTCGACGTAATAATGCTTTTGCGTGCGGGCGAAACTGGCGTCGCGTCGTTCGAGCAAGGTTTTCGCATCCAGCTCGGGTTCGGCATCGCAGGCCAGACCCAGCAAAGTGGCTGGCGATGGACACAGGGCCTGCCACGCTGCAGCGCGCGCAGGACTGCAGAACAATGGCGCATCCAGCGATGCAACGCGGCTCAACTGCACCTTCAACGGACCGTCGACCGAACCCAGCACCTGACCTTTGACCAGCGCCGCGCCGCTGTGCAGCGAGGCGTTCACGCCCCATAGGCGCACGCTGAGCTGTGGTCCGTCGAGTTGCAACACACCATCCGCCGCGTGATGCAGCACACCGGCAAACGGCGCTTCCACCGCCGAGCCCTGCGGCACGCGCAACTCAACGTGCAGCGGGAACGTCTCCGGTTCGACCGCGCTGTCCACTCGCGTCTGCGACAAGCGGTATTGCCCGTAACGACTGGCCGCCAGGCCATGCGCGGCCGCGGCTTCAGTGAGCAGTCGTTGATCGATACCCTCCTGCTCCCAGTTGCCCGCCTCGAAATGCGGACTCAGGACGCCAAGGTCGATCAGCGCAAATTCATGCCCGACCAGCTCTGGCAACAGTGGCGCAAAACCCTCGCTGCCGACCGTCGGCAGACGCTGGCCGACTGACGTGAGGATCGCCGCTTCCATCAGCGCCAGGGGTACAGAAGTGGCCACGTGGAAAATTTCCCATTCGTGGCCAAGGTTGTCGCGGCTATAGGTATTGCCCGGGTCGATGCTGACCTGTTGCTCGCCACTGAGCACCAGCACCGCCGCCCGCGCCACGATCAACGGCCACAACGCCAACAGCTCTTCATGTTGCAGCGGATTGACCGCGTGATAGGCCTGCACCGCCGGCAGAATCACAAACGGATCACCGCCGGCATGGTGCAGCAGCGCCGCGCACGTCACCGACAGATCGGTGATACGCCAGGTGCGCACCAGATCACCGAAGTCGATCACGCCCTGCAATTGCCAATGACGCTTGGCATCGCGTCGCCAGACAGCGTTATCGTCGGTGATGTCCATGTGGATCGCCTGCACCGGCAGCTTGTCCTGCAACGGCTGCAAGCGACGTTCGGCCTGTTCGGCGGCTTGCGCGATCAAGGCGCGCTGGCGCTCATCCTGAATCACCGGCAGCAGATGGCTGATCAGCGCACTGGCGTGGCGGGCGTCCCATTGCAGCGTGCGCTGAAGGCCCGGGTGATCGAAGCTGGCCAGGGCCAGGTCCATCTCGCCACACAACCGACCGAATCCGGCCACCACGTCATGGCCCAAATGCTCAAGATGGGTCAGCGGCTGGCCTTCGATGTAGTCCAGCAACCGCACGTGCACCGACTCGCCGTCGGCTTCCAGCGACAACAGATCCTCGCCGTTACTGGCCGGGACAACTTTGGGCACGTGCACCGACGAATGCTCGGCAAGGTACTTGAGGCCTGCATGCTGAGCCTGCAACTCCACAAGTGCATAATCGCCGCGGCAGATTTTCAGGACAAAGCGCCCACGCTCACTGTCGACCCGATAATTCAGGTCCTGCTGACTGCCCAGCGCCTGTAGCGTGCCGCTGAGCCCGTAATGCTCGGCCAACCACTGCCGGGCCTGCGCTTCAGAAACCTGCGGGCTGGGCAAACTGGCGCGATGAATCAACGTGGCGAGCGGCATGGGACGACCCCTGAGATTTTATCAGGTGCCTATATCGCCATTGCTGCAGTGGATGCGCAACCCCCGACCGGAGATATTCAAACGCTCGCATCCGCCGGCACTTTGCGCAAGAATGTCGGCCATTCACCCCTATCTGGAAAAACCTCATGAATGTAATCACCACCGATCTGCCCGGTGTTCTGATCATCGAACCCAAGGTATTTGGTGACGAGCGCGGCTTCTTCTACGAGAGTTTCAACGCCAAGGCGTTCCAGGATGCGACGGGGCTCGACACCCAGTTCGTTCAAGACAACCATTCGCGCTCGCAGAAAGGCGTGCTGCGCGGCCTGCATTACCAGCTGCAAAATACCCAGGGCAAACTGGTTCGGGTGACCGCCGGCGAAGTGCTCGATGTAGCCGTGGACATCCGTCGCAGCTCGCCGCACTTCGGCAAGTGGGTTGCTGTACGCCTGTCGGCCGAGAACCACCGTCAACTGTGGGTTCCGGAAGGCTTTGCCCATGGTTTCGTGGTGTTGAGCGAATTCGCCGAATTCCTCTACAAGACTACCAACTACTACGATCCATCGTCCGAACGCAGCATTCGCTGGGACGACCCGGCTCTGGGCATCGACTGGCAACTGGACGAAGCGCCGAAGCTGTCGGCCAAGGATCAGGTCGGCGCGCTGCTCAAGGACGCTGACGTCTTCGCCTGAGCCTAGGCATAATGCGCCTGTTCACTCAGGCGCATCCGGCTCATGAAACCTACCCTTCCCCGCAGACCCCGCTGGCGCAGCCTTGCCCTGCTGGCCCTGTGTCTGGCGCCGCTGCTATGGCCGCTTGAGCATCTGGCCGAGCGCTATTACCGCAGCGAACTGGCCGGGCAAAACCGCCAGACCCTCGACCTCTACGTCGCCAACCTGCTGGGCACCCTGCACCGTTATGAAGTATTGCCGCAGATCCTCGGCGACCTGCCGGCCCTGCGCGCCGTGCTCGGGGCGCCGGACGACGGCGTCACCCAGGGCAATGCCAACCGCCTGCTGAAAAACATTGCCGCACAGACTGGCGCCGAAGTCATGTACCTGATGGACACCAGCGGCCAGACTCTCGCGGCGTCGAACTGGGACAAACATGACAGCTTTGTCGGGCGCAATTTCGCTTTCCGTCCGTATTTCAGCGAAGCCATGGCTGGGCGTCTGGGACGCTTTTTCGGCCTCGGCACCACGTCGGCCAAACGCGGTTATTTCTTCGCCGCGGCGGTGCGCAACGGCGAAAAAATCATCGGCGTGCTGGTGATCAAAGTCGACCTCGATCACACCGAAAGCCTGTGGGGCAAAACCCCGGAACAACTGCTGGTGACCGACCACAACGGCGTGGTGATTCTCACCTCGCGCCCTGAATGGCGCTTTCGTTCAACCCGCATTTTGAGCGACACCGAGCGCTCGGCAATCACCGCCATCCTGCCTTATCCGACCCGCGAGCCACGTCCGCTGAACCTCAGCGACAGCGCCTGGCTGACCCAAACCGTCGATATCGCCGAAACCGGCTGGAGCGTCAGTATTCTTGCCCCGCGCACGCTGATCGATCGTCCGGTGCGCACCGTGGTCGCAATCGGCGGCGCCACGCTGTTGGTGGTGATGCTGTTGCTGGGGCTGATGATGCAGCGTCGCCGGCATTACCTGGAACGCATCGCCTTCGAAGCCAAGGCCCGTCGTGAACTGGAAGGTCGGGTGGCCGAGCGGACCAGCGATCTGGAAGGCCTCAACCGCCGACTCAAGCAGGAAGTGCTGGAGCGCGAACAGGCCCAGCAGGAGCTGGTCCGCGCTCAGGACGATCTGGTCCAGGCCGGCAAACTCTCGGCGCTGGGTACGATGTCGGCGAGTATCAGCCACGAGCTCAACCAGCCGCTGGCGGCGATCCGCAGCTATGCGGAAAACGCCGAAGTACTGCTCGATCATCAACGCACCGACGATGCTCGCGGCAACCTCAAACTGATCAGCGAACTGACCGGGCGCATGGCCTCGATCATCGCTCACCTGCGTGCCTTCGCCCGCCGCGACCGCCATGCCCCGGAAAGCGTGGCCCTGCAACCGGCGCTGGACGATGCGCTCGCATTGCTGGCCAAACGGCGCCGCAGTATGGAAGTCGAGCTGATCCGCGATCTGCCCGCCGCCACGCTGTGGGTCGAGGCCGGGGAAACCCGTTTGCGTCAGGTGCTCGGCAATCTGCTGGCCAACGCCCTCGATGCGCTGACCGAAAAAGGCCCGCCGCGCAAACTGTGGCTGAGTGCCGAATCCACCGCCGAGGGCGTCAATCTGTACATTCGCGACAACGGTCCGGGTTTCTGCATGGAAGCCCTCGGCCGCGCCAGCGAGCCCTTCTACACCACCAAGACCCGTACTCAGGGCCTTGGTCTGGGGCTGGCCATCTGTGAAACCCTGATGCGCGCCTTCGGCGGTGAACTGTCGTTCGCCAACCACAAGCAAGGTGGCGCCTTGATCACCCTGCGGCTGCGCGCCGGTGCGCCCGGGGTCAGCCTGCAACCGTCCGAGGATCGAAGTGCATGACCATCGACAATCGCATTCAGGTGGTGTTGATCGACGACGATCCGCACCTGCGTCAGGCCCTCGGCCAGACCCTGGACCTGGCCGGGCTGAAAATCCTTCCGCTGTCCGAAGCCAAAGGTCTGGCCGGGCAACTGGAGCGTGACTGGCCCGGCGTGGTGGTCAGCGACATCCGCATGCCGGGCATGGACGGCCTGGAACTGTTAAGCGAATTGCACGCTCAGGATCCGGAGCTGCCGGTGCTGCTGATCACCGGCCACGGCGACGTGCCGTTGGCGGTGCAGGCGATGCGTGCCGGCGCCTATGACTTTCTGGAAAAACCGTTCGCCAGCGACGCGCTGCTCGACAGCGTGCGCCGCGCCCTGGCTCTGCGCCGGCTGGTGCTGGACAACCGCAGCCTGCGCCTGGCCCTGAGCGATCGCAACGAACTGAGCGCACGACTGGTCGGCCACTCGGCGCCGATGCTGCGCCTGCGCGAGCAGATCGGCGCGCTGGCGGCGACCAAGGCGGACGTGCTGATCCTCGGTGAAACCGGCGCGGGCAAAGAAGTCGTGGCCCGTGCGCTGCACGATTTGTCGAGCCGGCGCAACGGCCCGTTCGTGGCGATCAACGCCGGGGCACTGGCCGAATCGGTGGTCGAAAGCGAGCTGTTCGGGCATGAGCCGGGCGCGTTCACCGGCGCGCAGAAACGCCGGATCGGCAAGTTCGAATTCGCCAACGGCGGCACGCTGTTCCTCGATGAAATCGAAAGCATGAGCATGGACGTGCAAGTGAAACTGCTGCGCATGCTGCAAGAGCGCGTGGTCGAACGTCTGGGTGGCAATCAGTTGATCCCGCTGGACATCCGCGTCATCGCCGCGACCAAGGAAGACCTGCGTCAGGCTGCCGATCAAGGGCGTTTTCGCGCCGATTTGTATTACCGCCTGAACGTCGCACCGCTGCGTATTCCGCCACTGCGCGAACGCGGCGAAGATGCGCTGGTGCTGTTCCAGCATTACGCCGACGAAGCCAGCGCCCGACATGGCTTGCCACCGCATGAACTGCAGCCGGCGCAACGCGCCTTGCTGTTGCGCCACACCTGGCCGGGCAACGTGCGCGAACTGCAGAACGCTGCCGAGCGTTTCGCCCTCGGTCTGGAACTGGCGCTGGACAACAGTGGAAGCGAAAGCGGCGGCACCAGCGTGGAAGTCATCAGTGGTGGCCTGAGCGAGCAAGTGGAAAACTTCGAGAAGTCGTTGATTGCCGCCGAGCTGGCGCGCTCGCACAGTTCGGTGCGCAGCCTCGCCGAAGCCCTGGGTATTCCGCGCAAGACCCTGCACGACAAACTGCGCAAGCACGGCTTGAATTTCGCCGACAGTAACGCCAATGGAGACGAAGCCGAATGAGCCGCGACAGTCGCTATCTGGAGTCGGTGCTGCATCACGACATTCCCCTGACCCGCGAGATGGGCCTCAAGGTCCTCGCCTGGCACGAGCAGCAGTTGAGCCTGCACCTGCCGCTGGAGCCGAACGTCAATCACAAAAGCACCATGTTCGGCGGTAGCCTCTATTGTGGCGCGGTGCTGGCGGGCTGGGGCTGGCTGCATTTGCGCCTGAAGGAAGAAGGCATCGACGACGGGCACATCGTGATTCAGGAAGGCCAGATCAGTTATCCGCTGCCCGTGACCGATGATGCCACAGCGATTTGTCCGCCACCGGAAGCGGCGGTCTGGAAGAAGTTTCTGGCGATGTATCAGCGTTATGGGCGCGCACGGTTGACGCTCAATACGCGAATCGTCAACGCCGGCAGTGATGAGAATGCAGTGACGTTCAGCGGGCAATACGTTCTGCACCGCTGAACGTCAACAGCCCCTCACCCTAACCCTCTCCCGGAGGGAGAACGGACTGACCGAGGCGTCTTGCGTCAGGCATCGACCTGAAAGATCGGCAGCGATTATGGATTCAGTAGAACTGGCTCAAGTCGGTGAACCTCACCAGCATCCCCCAATCGGCGCCCTCTCCCTCCGGGAGAGGGCTGGGGTGAGGGGAATCGAGAATCCACCCACTTACCCCCGAGCCAGCTCCAACAGTCTTGAGCGCCACGCCGCCTTCGCCGGCAACGCCAGAAAGAACTCATTGAGCAGCGATTCCCGCGCCGGATAACAGAACGCTTCGCCCTGCAGATCCAACACTTCGCCGCCAGCACCTTCGAGCACGCCCTGCGCCGCAGCGGTATCCCATTGCGACGTCGGCGCCAGTCTTGGGTAGCAATCCGCCGCCCCTTCGGCCAACAGACAAAACTTCAACGAACTGCCGATGTTTGCCAGTTGCAACTCGCCCAAACTGGCGCTCAGACCGGCAAGCAGCCGCTCTTGCTCCGGACTCGAGTGCCGACGGCTCGCCACCACGGTGAACGCTTCACCGGGCGCGAGCACGTCACGCACCTGAATCGCCACCGGCGAACCACCTTTGTCCCCACGCCACGCGCCGAGAGCGGCACCGCCGACATAGAAGCGGCCATTGGTCGGCATCGTGACCACGCCAAACACCACCCGCCCGTTTTCGATCAGGGCGATGTTCACGGTAAATTCTTCACTGCCGCTGATGAACTCCTTGGTGCCATCCAGCGGATCCACCAGCCACCAGCGCTGCCACCCGGCGCGCACGCTCTGCGCAATGTTGGCGTCTTCCTCGGACAGAATCGGAATACTGGAGTCCAGCGCGGTCAGCCCGGCGACGATGACATGGTGCGCGGCCATGTCCGCTGCGGTCACCGGTGAATCATCGGACTTGGCGGTGACCTCCACGCCAGAGCGCCAGAACGGCAGAATCGCCTCGCCAGCCTGCAACGCCAGCTCAACCACCGGCGCCATCAACGGATGGGAAAACTTCATCGACATCTCACTCATGACTGAAAGAACCCGCGCTGCGTCAGCAGATCACGCGCCAGATACAGCGCCGCCAGGGCACGGCCTTCGGTAAACTGCGGGTTTTGCGCCAGCGCCGCCAGTTCACGCAGGTTGACCTTGTCGACGCGCATCGGCTCCGGCTCGTCGCCCTCCAGACGCTCCTCGTACAAATCGGTGGCCAACACCACCTGGATCTTCTGGCTCATGTAACCGGGCGACAGCGACAACTCGGTCAGATGTTCCAGCTGGCGCGCGCCGAAACCGGCCTCCTCCTTGAGTTCGCGCTCGGCCGCTGCCAGCACATCTTCACCCGGCTCGATCAAGCCTTTGGGCAGGGACAGTTCGTACTCGTCAGTGCCGCCGCAGTATTCCTCGACCAGCACCGCGTGTTCGCTGTCGAGCATCGCCACAATCATCACCGCGCCATAACCCGCGCCTTTGCCGACCAGACGCTCGTAAGTGCGTTCCACGCCATTGGAAAAACGCAGCTTCAGTTCTTCGACGCAAAACAGACGACTGGTGGCGACAATCTCGCGGGCGAGTACAGTGGGTTTCTGGCGCATGCAAAGCTCCTTGGCGTGAACGCGCTACTATAACGCGGCTTTCCCGATTGTTTGTGTCGGATATCTTTCTACCGCTCGAGACGTTGCCATGCCTTCTTTACCGTGGTCTGACATCGATACCGTCCTGCTGGACATGGACGGTACGTTGCTGGATCTGCACTTCGACAACCATTTCTGGCTGGAACACCTGCCGCAACGCTACGCCGAACTGCACGGGGTGAGCCGGGCCATGGCCGACATGGAGTTGCAGCCGCTGTTCGAGCGCCATGCCGGGCAACTGCAGTGGTACTGCCTGGATTTCTGGAGTGCCGAACTGAAGCTCTCGGTGCGTGAACTCAAACTGGAAACCGCGCACCTGATCGCGCTGCGTCCGGATGCAGACACCTTTCTGCAGGCGATCAAAAAAGCCGGCAAACGGGTGATCATGATCACCAACGCCCACCGCGATTCCCTCTCACTGAAACTGGAACGGATCGAACTGGCGCCGTACTTCGAGCGGCTGATCAGCTCCCACGATTACGGTTATCCCAAGGAGAACCCGCAGTTCTGGGATGCCTTGCAGGCGGATATCGATTTTGATCCGGCACGCAGTCTTTTCATCGACGATACGTTGCCGATTCTGCGTAGTGCGCGGGAGTTTGGCGTGACGCATTTGTTGGCGGTGAAAGAGCCGGACAGTCGCAAGGGGCCGAAGGACACCGCCGAGTTTGCGGCGGTTGAAGACTACCGCGATTTGATTCGGGGACTCTAGCAACATCACTGTGGCGAGGGAGCTTGCTCCCGATGGGCCGTGAAGCTGTCCCAAATGTTCACGACTGCTGCGCAGCCGAACGGGAGCAAGCTCCCTCGCCA
>NZ_JASCPO010000218.1:0-9772 GCF_029960145.1 Pseudomonas sp. PS01299
GAGCTTGCTCCCGCTGGACTGCGTAGCAGGCCTCTGCTCTTGAGTTGAAGAGCAGGGCCGCTTCGCGCCCCAGCGGGAGCAAGCTCCCTCGCCACAGGTTCAATATTCGCCTAAGCGGATTTCAGATCCCGTTGCTGTTCTTGAAGTTCGAGTTCGGCCTTGTAGTTGTGGGCATCGATCTCGTTGTGGAACATGCCGACCAGCAAGTCTTGTTGATGCACATCCCAGATCCGTACACCGGCGGCTACGCCTTCATGGGACATGTGTGAATCGTCGCGTTCAGTTACTTTTACAGTCATCTGCTAGCTCCAAATCTCAAGTTATCTGCAGCAAGGCGTGTGCAGGACTCTTTTATATGATTTGTTAGCTTGCTAAGTAAACGTTTGATTTGCGCAAGGTGTTGTTGCGGTTTTTGCAACAGTGCTGCAGCCCGCGTAATCCGCGACATTCGGTCGCAGGGTGCAAGGTTTCATGACAGAAGTTTCATTTTCAGGCGCACTGATATCCCCTGTGGGAGCAGGCTTGCTCGCGAAAGCGGAGTGTCAGTCGCCACCTTCATACCTGAGCCAGCGCTTTCGCGAGCAAGCCCACTCCCACAAGGGAAAGCGGAGTGCCTGGCGACTTTCTGCAGACGAAAAAAAACGCCCCGAACCAGTCGGGGCGTTTTCATGTGTGGCTCTGCAGCGGGGACTTACTTGCCTTCCCAGCGCTTCAGCACCAGCGTGGCGTTGGTGCCGCCGAAGCCGAAGCTGTTGCTCATCACGGTGTTGATGGTGGCGTTTTCGCGGGTCTTGGTCAGCACCGGCAGATCGGCCACTTCAGGGTCCAGTTCGTCGATGTTGGCGGAACCGGCGATGAAGTTGCCTTCCATCATCAGCATGCAGTAGATCGCTTCGTGAACGCCGGCGGCGCCCAGGGAGTGACCGGACAGGCTCTTGGTCGAGCTGATCGCTGGAGCCTTGTCGCCGAACACTTCACGCACACCTTTCATTTCCGCGACGTCGCCGACCGGAGTCGAGGTGCCGTGGGTGTTCAGGTAGTCGATCGGGGTGTCGACGGTGGACATTGCCATCTGCATGCAGCGGATCGCGCCTTCGCCACTTGGGGCAACCATGTCGTAGCCGTCGGACGTTGCGCCGTAGCCAACGATTTCAGCGTAGATCTTGGCGCCACGGGCCAGAGCGTGTTCCAGCTCTTCAACCACGACCATGCCGCCACCGCCAGCGATGACGAAACCGTCACGGTCGGCGTCGTAGGCGCGGGAGGCTTGTTCCGGGGTGTCGTTGCGCTTGCTGGACAGGGCGCCCATCGCGTCGAACAGGAACGACTGGCTCCAGTGCTCTTCTTCACCGCCACCGGCGAAGACGATGTCCTGCTTGCCCATCTGGATCTGTTCCATGGCGGTACCGATGCAGTGAGCACTGGTGGCGCAGGCAGAAGCGATGGAGTAGTTCAGGCCCTTGATCTTGAACGGCGTGGCCAGGCACGCGGAAACGGTGCTGCTCATGGTCCGCGTTACACGGTATGGGCCAACGCGTTTCACGCCTTTCTCGCGCAGGATGTCCAGTGCTTCCATCTGGTTCAGGGTCGACGCGCCGCCGGAGCCGGCGATCAGGCCGGTACGCGGGTTGGACACTTGCTCTTCGGTCAGGCCGGAGTCAGTGATCGCGTCTTTCATGGCCAGGTAGGCGTAAGCCGCTGCGTGGCCGACGAAACGATAGATCTTGCGATCGATCAGTTCTTCAAGGTTGAGGTCGATGGAGCCGGAAACCTGGCTACGCAGACCCATTTCAGCATATTCCGGGTTGAACCGGATGCCAGGGCGGCTTGCACGCAGGTTAGCGGAGACGGTCTCTTTGTCATTGCCCAGGCACGAAACAATGCCCAGACCAGTGATAACGACGCGGCGCATGCGAATAACCCTTAGAAGTTGTCAGTGGAGGTGAACACGCCGACGCGAAGGCCTTCGGCGGTGTAGATTTCGCGACCGTCGACAGTCACCGAACCGTCGGCGATGGCCAGGTTCAGCTTGCCCTTGAGGACGCGTTTGATATGAATGTTGTAGGTGACTTTCTTGGCGGTCGGCAGGACCTGGCCGAAGAATTTCACTTCGCCCGAACCCAGCGCACGGCCACGGCCCGGCAGGCCTTGCCAGCCCAGGAAGAAGCCGACCAGTTGCCACATGGCGTCCAGACCCAGGCAGCCCGGCATCACCGGATCGCCCTCGAAGTGGCACGCGAAGAACCACAGGTCAGGGTTGATATCCAGCTCGGCGACCAATTCACCTTTGCCGTACTTGCCGCCTTCTTCGCTGATCAGGGTGATGCGATCCACCATCAGCATGTTCGGGGCGGGCAGTTGCGCGTTACCTGGGCCGAACAGCTCACCGCGACTGCAGCGCAGCAGGTCTTCCCGAGTAAAGGCGTTTTGTTTGGTCATGCGAGCTCCTCAATAATCCCATGCGGCAGGTGGGGCAAATCTTCCCGGCCGATCGACGCGTTCATGCCTCGTACCGGCAGCCTACTCATAGACTATTGCGTTGTGGTGAAAGTCACAGCACCAAGGACATGAATGTACACTTGTGCACTGAAATTTTTATTCAAGCCTCTTTTGAGGCTCGTTCGGGTGCCTAAGACTGCCGCACTTTCGCTTTTCACGCCAGTCGCAGATGGTCGAAAAACCGTCACTACTGCACCCAGCGCTGCAGAATCTGTTGTAGGTCATTGCGTTTGAATGGCTTGGCCAGATAATCGTTCATGCCCGCCGAAAGGCAAGTTTCGCGGTCGCCCTGCAACGCGTTGGCGGTCAGCGCGATGATTGGCACCTCGCGGCGTCCGGGCAGTTGGCGGATCTGCCGGGTCGCCTCGTAGCCGTCGATGATCGGCAGGCGGCAGTCCATCAGAATCACTTCGAAATCATTGCCTTCGGCGCTGCGCACCGCTTGCGCGCCATCGGTGGCGACGCTGACAGTAAAGCCGAGGCTGCGCAGCATCGCTTCGATGACCGTCTGGTTGACCGGATTGTCCTCCACCAGCAACACATTGCGCCCCTCGCCATGCCCGTTACCATTGGCCGCGCGCGGCGCCGCCAGTGTCGGCAACGTCTGCTTATATAAGGCCAGCGGGATTTCCAGAGTGAACACCGACCCCAGGCCTTCTTCGCTTTGCGCGCGCAACGTCCCGCCCATGCGTTCGGCCAGGGTGCGGGCGATCGGCAAGCCGAGGCCGGTGCCGCCATAGCGCCGGGAAATCGAACTGTCGGCCTGCTGGAACGCATTGAACATCAACTCCAGGCTTTCCGAGGAGATACCGATGCCACTGTCGCGCACCGAACAGGTGAACCACAGCAACTCGTGATCCAGCGACTGCCACTGCGCCTCGATGCTGACCCGGCCACGCTCGGTGAACTTCAAGGCGTTGCCCACCAGATTGACCAGAATCTGCCGGATCCGCGTCGGGTCGCCCTGCACCTGCAAGGCGCGCATGTCCTCGGGGATCCGCAGGTTCAGGTCCAGGCCACGCTGCACCGCGCTGTGCTGGAACGACTGGGCGCAAGCGCCGATCAGGTCGGCGAGGTTGAATGGAATGTGCTCAAGCTCCAGTTCCGAGCGTTCGATCCGCGAGAAGTCGAGGATGTCATTGATGACTTTCAGCAGGTGTTCGGTGGACTCGGAAGCCAGCGCCGCGTACTCGATCTGCTCCTCGGTCATGTCGGTGGTTTCCAGCAACTGCAACATGCCCAGCACGCCGTTCATGGGGGTGCGCAGTTCGTGGCTCATCATCGCCAGGAAATCGGATTTGGCATTGTTGGCCTTTTCCGCTTCCTCGCGGGTCTGGATCAGTTGCGCCATGGCCTGATGCTGTTCGCGGCTGGCCTGCTCCAGTGCCTGGGCGAGGTTGTTGATGTGCTGCGACAGGGCGCCCAACTCGGTGTCATCGACGATCGGCAGTGGGGTCTTGTAATCGCCTTGCTGAATCGCCTTGACCGCGTTGCCGATATCGCGGATCGGCGCCGACAGACTGCCGGCCAGACGCCGTGCCAGAACAAAGGTGAAGAGCAGGGCGAACAACGCCAGAATCCCGGCCTTGAGCAGAATTTCCTGTTGGCGCTGACTGAAGGCATCGTTGGACAGACCGACGATTACCCGGCCCAGGTAATCCTCGCTGGTCACGTTGTTGCTGGCTTTGGCGTCGTGGAAAAAATCGCTGTTGAGGGCGATTCGTTGCAGGCGCACCGGGGCCTGGAACACCTCGACCTGATGCGGTCGGTTATGCGCGTCGGCGGCTTGCTCAACGTAGGCCAGAATACGGTTGGCGCTGTCCTGCACTTCCAGAAAGCGTACGTTCGGTGTGGCCAGGGTCGCTTTGAGCAGGCTTTCCAGCACTTCGTTGTTGCCGGAAATCACCCCGTACTCGGTGGCGGGCGCCAGTTGGTTGGCGATCAGTTGCCCGGTGTGGTTGAGCTCCTGCCGTAAATCCTGAATCCGCACGAAGGTAAAGAAACTGATCAGCAGCAGCGTGAGCAGCAGGGCCGGGCCGAGGCTGATCAATTGCGTACGGGTGTTGATGTCCCAGCGGCGACGCAGATTCATGGGTGGCTTTCTCCTTCAGCCAACTGGCGGGCTACAGACGCTTCATCGATTGGCTCGATACCCAGGGAACGAGCGACCTGCACATTACTTGAGACCTTGAAGCGATCGGGGTAGAGCGTGCGCGGCCACGTCGCCGGCGGGCGATCAAGTAACCGGTCAAGGATCGCCAGCCAGTCGGGCTGATCGCTGTAAGTGCTGGCGAGGCTGCCGGCCCGCACGAACGCCGCGTTCGGCCCGACCAGCGCCACTTGCCGGGAGTAACTGCTGAGCAGCAGGTTTTTTGCGGTTTTCGGGTTGTACAGATCGGGATCGTCGAGGCCCAGCAACACGTCACTGTTTCTCAGCACGATTTGCAACGGGCGACTGTCCTGGGTGTTGTCCCAACGCTGGCTGACGATTTGCAGATTCAGCGGCGCTGCTGCCTGGTGCAGCTCCTTGAGCAGGAATTCGCTGTGCTGGTCGAACAGCACGCCGACCCGGCGCACCTGCGGCAGAATCCGTCGAATCAGTTGCAGTTGCCGCCCCAGCGGTGGATCGCTCCATAGCAGACTCAAGTGCGGCGGTTGTGCGCCACCCAGGCGTTGCCGCGCTTGCAATCGGCTGATGCGCAACACCAGCGTCGCCGGGCCCTGGGGCTCCTGCAGGCGCCAGTCGAGGCTGGGCAGGTCGAGCAGAATCATCCGCAGATTGCTCGGCAACTTGCCCGGCGCCGGCAGGCTGGCCAGCGGCTGGAACCGCACGTTGTCGGTAGGACGCAGCTCGCTCAGGGCCTGGACGAAGGCTTGCACCCCGGGGCTTTCTTCGGCGCCGGTCAACAGAATATCGGCGGCTTGCACCGCCACGCCGTGCAGCCACGCGGTCAAAAACAGACAGACACCCGCCAGCCAGTGGCCAAGGGTTGGCGTCTTGTTTGCCGTGGCGTAGCGCACCCTAGAACTCCAGCTCGGCGCTGAAGTACAGCACCCGGCGTTCGTCGTAATTGTTGTCGACGAAAGTGGTCGGTTCATTGTCGAGCCGCTGCTGCAGCACGCCGGCCAGTTGCAGTTGTGCCTTGCCCAGCGGGATGCGTTTGGCGATGCGCGTGTCGACGCGCTCGAAGCGGTAGCCGTTGAGCGCGTTGTCGCCGTAATAGAACAGCGCGCTGTTCCAGCCGTGGCCCCAATCACGCAGCCAGCCGGCAGAACCGCTGTTGCGCGAGGTGAATTGCTGATCCAGCGGATTGCTCGCTTCGGCGTCGACGAAAGCGTAAGTGAAGCGCAGGCGATCGATCATGCTCAGGCGCCAGTCGAGCTGGGTTTCGGTGCCGCGAAAGCGTGAGCTGTTGGCGTTGCTGGCGATGTACTGGTTGTTGCGCAGCGGCTCGCTGATCATCCCGGTGATTTCGTCGTAGAACAGCTTCACGTCCACGGCCAGCCCTAGCTCGGCGAAATAGCCGTTGTAGCCCAGTTCGCGCGAGCGCATGTGTTCCTGATCGAGATTGCCCGGGCCACGGGTCTTGACGAAGTAGCGCGCCGAAGACTGGCCATAGGCGGAGGGGCGCAGGTTGCTCACCTGATAGCTCCAGTTGACGTTGTTCTCGAACATGTCCGGCGAGCGGATCGCTTCCGAGTACACCGCGCGCAGGCCATGGCGCGGGTTGATCAGGTAGTTGACGGCGAATCGCGGCGTCAGCGAACTGCCGATCAATTGGGTGTTTTCGAACATGGCGCCACCCTGCAACAGCCAGTGTTCACTGGCGCGCCACTCCAGTTGGCCGAACGCGCGCCAGGTGGTGTCGTCCAGCGTGCCGTTGAAGTAGGTCTCGGAGTCGGCCCGGTCGTAACGATAGTTCAGGCCACTGACCAGCCGCAGGTTGTCGGACAGGCTGAGGGTGTCCTGCAATTCCAGATCGTAGCGTGATTCGCGGGCGCTTTGATCGATGTCGCCACACAAGGTCTGGCTGGCACCGTTACGCCACTGATTCAGCACCTGATTGGCGAGGGCCATTTCCTGCGGCGTTCCGGCTTCCGGACCGGGGCCGGTGAAGCGGGTGATGTTGCGCGCCAGGCGTTCGGTGTAATTCGGGTTGAGCTGCCACAGTTGGGTCAGTTGCGGGCTGAACGATACTTCGGCATCACAGGCGCGCCACACCTGCTGGCGATCCCAGTGTTGGGCCGAGCCCTGTATATAAAGGCTGTGTTCGGGATTGATGTCGAGATTCCAGCGCACCGAGCCGGCGTAATCCTTGGCGATCACGTCGGAATTGTTCCCGGCAGCGGTAATCCCCGAGAACACCGGGTGGTAGGTATAGGGCCGCTGGTTGCTGCCGTCCTTCGCGTTGATCTGCCAGTCGAGGCTCTGGTTGTCGCTCAGGGTCTGGCTGACGGCGAGGCTGAAGCGGTTCAAGCGGCGGCTGTCACGGTAATCGGCGCCGGTGCGGTCGCTGTCGAAGCCATCGTCTTCCTGGCCGGACAGCGACAAACGCAGGTCGCCGCCATTCCACCCCGTGCCCTGGCTGGCATAGAAGTCGTTGATGCCGCGCTGGCCTCGGGTGACCTTCAGGCGCGTGCCGTGGCTGTCCGCCGGGTTGCGGGTGATGATGTTGACCACCGCCATCAGCGCGTTGGCGCCGTAGCTGACGGTGTTCGGCCCACGGAAAACCTCGATGCGCTCGATGTCTTCCATGGCCACCGGAATGTCACTCCAGTCCACCGTGGCCAGGCCTGCGCGGTACACCGAGCGGCCATCGATCAGCACCTGCATGCGCCGCGCTTCGCTGGCGTTGGTTCCGTGATAGTTGACCGCCGCCTGATTGCCGCTGATGTTGCCGACCATCATCCCCGGCACCAGTCGCAGCAACTCGCTGATGTCCCGCGCGCCACTGGCACTGATCAGCTCACTGTCGATGACGGTCATGCTCCCCGGCACTTCCGCCGGCGTCTGTTTCAGGCGCGTGGCCGTCAGCACCTGCGGCAGCGTTTCGCTGTCGACAAACAGGTCGTCCGCCTGCAACACCGGGCTGAACAGCAGCGCCAGCAGCAGTGACGAACGCGAGGGGGGAGAGCCAAAAGACACGGCACGGCCTTGATCGCAAAGAATTGGCGCGCATGTTAACCGAGGACAGTGACTTTTCCAGTCACGATGCGGGCATTTTCCTCGGCTTTATTGGTCTTCTTCCTACAAGTGTCGGTAATTGACGCAGGGGCTGGCCGCGCTCCGGTCGCCCCGTATAATGCCGGCATCGCCACTGGTATGGATTAACGGATTGCATATGACTGAACAGCGCCCGATTGCGGTCCTGGGAGGCGGAAGTTTTGGTACCGCCGTGGCCAATCTATTGGCCGAGAACGGCCATCAAGTCCGGCAGTGGATGCGTGACCCCGAGCAGGCCGAGGCCATCCGGGTCAACCGCGAGAATCCGCGTTACCTCAAAGGCATCAAGATTCTGCCGGGAGTGACTGCGGTCACTGACCTGCAGGCCACCCTCGACGCCTGCGAGCTGTGCTTCGTCGCGCTGCCCTCGAGCGCATTGCGCACGGTGCTGGCCGCCCACGCCGAGCGCCTGAGCGGCAAGATGCTGGTCAGCCTGACCAAGGGCATCGAAGCCCACACCTTCAAACTGATGAGCCAGATCCTCGAAGAAATCGCCCCGCAGGCACGTATTGGTGTGCTGTCCGGGCCGAACCTGGCGCGGGAGATCGCTGAACACGCGTTGACCGCCACCGTGGTCGCCAGCGAAGACGAAGAACTCTGCAAAGCGGTACAGGCTGCGTTGCATGGTCGCACCTTCCGCGTTTACGCCAGTGCTGACCGTTTCGGTGTCGAGCTGGGTGGGGCGTTGAAAAACGTTTACGCGATCATCGCCGGCATGGCAGTGGCGCTGGAGATGGGCGAGAACACCAAGAGCATGCTGATCACCCGCGCACTGGCCGAGATGACCCGGTTCGCGGTGAATCAGGGCGCGAACCCGATGACCTTCCTCGGTCTGGCCGGGGTAGGGGATTTGATCGTGACCTGCTCGTCGCCGAAGAGCCGCAACTATCAGGTCGGGTTTGCCCTCGGTCAGGGCTTGAGCCTTGACGAAGCAGTGTCGCGCCTGGGCGAAGTGGCCGAAGGCGTGAACACCCTGAAGGTGCTCAAGGCCAAATCCCAGGAGGTGGGCGTCTACATGCCGCTGGTCGCCGGGCTGCATGCGATTCTGTTTGAAGGACGCACGCTGGAGCAGGTGATCGGTCTACTGATGCGTGCCGAACCGAAAACCGACGTCGACTTTATTTCCACCAGCGGTTTCAACTGATTCAACAGGAAGCGAGCCATGAACGATCCGAAAACCGAAGCCAAGTACGAATCCATTCTCCTGCGGGTGCTGTGGATGATCGTCTACGTGCTGGTCTGGCAAGTGGCGCAGTTCATCCTCGGCGCCGTGGTGCTGGTGCAACTGATCTATCGTTTGATTTACGGCGCGCCGAGCGCCAGCCTGATGAATTTCGGCGACAGCCTGAGCCAGTTCCTCGCGCAGATCGGCCGCTTCGGCAGCTTTCACAGCGACCAGAAACCCTGGCCGTTTGCCGACTGGCCAACCCCGCGTGCCCCGGAAGGCGAAGCACCGCACGCCGTGCCGCCAGCGCCGCATCCGGCCCGCGATGAGGAACCCAAGCTATGAAACTCTGGGTGTTGCGTCACGGCGAGGCGGTGCCTTACGGCTCGTGCCCTGACTCCGAGCGGGCGTTGACCGAACACGGTCGCAAAGAAGCGTTGAGCAGCGCCGCGCAATTGATCGGCCAGCCACTGACGGCGATCTACGCCAGCCCTTATCTGCGTGCGCAACAGACCGCACAGATTGTCCGCGAGGCGCTGGGGTTCGAGCCGGAGATCCGCACGGTCGGCTGGCTGACGCCGGAGAGCGATCCGGACAAGGTAGCCGATCAACTGGTGTCGGTGAGCGATGTGCTGCTGGTCAGTCACAACCCGTTGGTGGGCAATCTGCTGAGCTATCTGCAGCATGGCGCCGGATATCCGCCGGAGAAGGTCGGTACGGCGGGGTTGGCCGAGCTGGAAAGCCCTGAGCTGCTGATCGGCTCGATGACCCTCAACAGTCTCAAGCACCCCTGACGCTGATTCCTTGTGGGAGCGGGCTTGCTCGCGAATGCGCTGTGTCAGTCACTGTAAATGTCACTGATAGACCGCATTCGCGAGCAAGCC
>NZ_JASCPO010000219.1:0-9768 GCF_029960145.1 Pseudomonas sp. PS01299
GCCTGCTCGCGATTGCGTTCTTTCAGCAAAAAATCAGCTGACTGACACGGCGCAATCGCGAGCAGGCTCACTCCTACAATGTTTGTTACGTATCTGCCGCACCATCTCCAGGCCCCTGACTACACTGCACTCCACCTCGAAAGGAAAAACCCGGCCACCGGCACTGGACATGCCGCAAAAGCGGGTTCACCTTAGGGGCGCTGTCGTCCAATTCCTAGAAAGTCTGGAGTCCTTATGTCGCTTACCCCTGAGCTGGTTGCCGAACTGGAAGTCCTCGCACTCTTTCCCCTGGACAGTTCCCAGGAAGGTTTGAAAATTCATCAGACCGCTGCCCCGAAACATATCGCCGCCGCCAAACGCCTCTTCGAGAAAGACCTCACCGACAAGCCCGATGGCGGGTATCTGACCAGCCTGGGTCGTGATGCCGCGCAAAATGTGCAAACCGTGCTGACCATTCTGAGAGAACAGGAAACCGCCTGATTTTTCCCGTCTTCGCCCACGGGAACTCCTGCCACGGGATTTCCGCGGGCCCGCTTGATCGCTCACCGCTAAAAATCTGACGTCAAAAAACAAATTCAGCTTAAAAGTCCCGCTGCGCAAAGGCTAAACTGCCTCCCATTCCGAGACCCTCTTCGTCCGAGCCTGCGAGCCGGTTTGAGCTGACATGACGCGCACCCATGAAATCCGCCCCGACCTGGACGAAGGCATCGACCGCAAGGTGCTCAGCCAGCTGCGCGCGCGTTTTCTCAAACTCAATGAAGGCCGGCTCGGCCGGGCACTTGAAGGCCTGTCGAGCCGCCAGCAAGGCGTGCTGACCCTGCTGCCGCTGTTCTTCCACGTCAATCACCCGCTGTTGCCGGGCTATGTTTCCGGCAGCACCCCCGCCGGGCTGTCCAACTATGAACCGGACGCCAGCGCCCTCACCGAAGCGCAGCGCCTGACCCGCTCGTTCTCCTACAAGCCGCGCCATGGCAGCAACCCGCCTCGGCCGATTCACGGACTGTTTCTGATGGGCAGCCTCGGCACCCTGGCCCAGGCCGATCAGAGCGACATGGACGTGTGGGTTTGCCACGCACCGGACCTGAGCGAAAACGAACTCGCCGAGCTGCGCAAAAAATGCCAGCTCCTCGAAGCCTGGGCCGCGACCCAAGGCGCCGAGGCGCACTTCTTTCTGATCGACCCGGTGCGTTTCGTCAAAGGCGAACGCGACACCCAGCTCAGCTCCGAAAACTGCGGCAGCACGCAGCACTATCTGTTGCTGGACGAGTTTTATCGCACCGCGATCTGGCTGGCCGGGCGCACACCGATCTGGTGGCTGGTGCCGGTCTACGAAGAAAGCGCTTACGACCTGTACACCCACACTCTGCTGTCCAAGCGTTTCATTCGCGCCGACGAGACGCTTGATCTCGGGCATCTGGCGACAATTCCGCCGGGCGAGTTCATCGGTGCCGGCCTGTGGCAGTTGTTCAAGGGCATCGAATCGCCCTACAAGTCGGTGCTCAAGCTGTTGCTGACCGAGGTCTACGCCAGCGAACACCCGCAAGTGCAGTGCCTGAGCCTGCGCTACAAGCAGGCCGTGTTCGCCAATCAGCTGGATCTGGATGAGCTGGATCCGTACATGGTGGTGTACCGACGCATCGAGGAATACCTCTGCGCCCGCAACGAGCCGGAGCGTCTGGAGCTGGTGCGGCGCGCGCTGTACCTCAAGGTCAACCGCAAGCTCACCGGCAACAGCCGCACCCAAAGCTGGCAGCGTTCGCTGCTGGAGCGCCTGGCGCACGAATGGCATTGGGATCAGCGGCAACTGGCCTTGCTCGACAGCCGCAGCCAGTGGAAAGTCCGCCAGGTCAGCGCCGAACGCCGCGCCCTGGTCAATGAGCTGAATTACAGCTACCGCTTCCTGACCCAGTTCGCCCGCAGCGAACAGACCGTCAGCCTGATCAACAAGCGCGACCTGAACGTGCTCGGTCGTCGCTTGTACGCCGCGTTCGAGCGCAAGGCCGACAAGGTCGAATTCATCAATCCCGGCATCGCCCCGGATCTGGCCGAAGACACCCTGACGCTGGTGCAATCGCCGAACAAGAAAGAGCCCGGGCAGACCCAGTGGGGTTTGTACAACGGCAGCCTGAACGCGCTGGAGTGGGAGCACTTCGCGCCGATCAAGCGCAGCCGCGAGTTGCTCGAACTGCTGACCTGGTGCCATCGCAACGGCGTAATCGACAGCAGTACGCGCCTGGCGCTGCACCCCGGCACCAGCGATATGAGCGAGTTCGAGTTGTTCAACCTGCTCGGCAGCCTGCAGCAGTGCATCGACCTGCCCCTGCCGACCGTTGCCGAAGAACGACTGCTGCGCGCTGCGGTGCCGAGCGAAGTGCTGATGCTGGTCAACGTCGGTGTCGATCCGCTCAAGCACCACCGCGACCTGAACATCCTGATGACCACCGAACGCACCGATTCCTTGAGTTACGCCGGGGTGCGCGAAAACCTTGTGCTGACCCTCGATCAGGTCACGCTCAACAGCTGGAATGAAGTGCTGGTCAACCGCTTCGATGGCCCCCACGCATTGCTCGATTGCCTGCGCGACTATCTCAACAATCTGCCGCGCGGCCCGCAGCAGCCATCATTGAAAGTGCGTTGCTTCTGCCACAACCGCGCGCAGTTCATTGCCCGGCGCGTCGAAGAAGTCATCGACACCGCGCAGACCCTGCTGCTCAGCGAGCTCAATCACCGCTACCTGATTCAGGTACAACAGCACTATCACGTGCTGGAGCTGGTGCCGGGCCAGGTCAATCACGTAGCCCTCGCGACACTGCCGGCGCTGCTCGATTATCTGGGCGAAGAACAGCCGCGCTACAGCCCGCTGCACCTGGACCCGATGGCGCTGGAGGATCACGACCTCGCGTTGATCCTGCCGATGGGTCAGCCGGAATCGATTCAGGTGTTCTACCGGATCAGCGAACAACAGGCCGAGCTGTACGTGCTGGATGAGTTCAACGCGCTGTGGCAACAGCATCTGCCGTATCACGATGAACAGAGCCTGCTGGTACCGCTGCAGCGCTTCCTGCAATCGATCCAGTACCGACGCGAAGCGCTGTTGCCGATGGATGGCAGCCCGGCGGTCGGCCTCGACACCTTGTATTACCAGCTATTGCCTTCCGGCCCCGGGCGGGCGCGCCGGGTCGAACCACGACCGGCGCCGCAGACACCGGTCAACAAACCGTTCTACGACGTGCAGGCGATCGTCGGCAAAGCCGCACCGGGCGAGGTGCAGGTCACCTTGTATTGCAATCAACGGGAATTCAGCGAGCTGGAATATGGCGACCAGCTGTTCCACGTGGTCGCCCGGGAGATCGTCGAGCAGCGCCGCGAGACCGAGCGCTATCGCTGCTACATCACCGACCTGGACCTCTCGGGCCTGCTCGGTGATGGTCAGAGTTCAAGCAATTTGTATCTGCGCTACAAGGCCGACCTGGAGCGCGCCCTGAACGAGGCGCTCGAACAGGTCTGAGGCGGGTTACTCCGGAAAATCGCCACCCTTGATCGGTTGCGATTCGACCTCGAGCAAAATCAGTTTCAGGGTCTTGCCACCCGGAGCCGGCCAGTCGATGTGCTGACCGACCTTCAGGCCCAGCAGCGCGCTGCCGACCGGCGCGAGGATCGAGATCTTGCCTTCGTCGGCGTTGGCATCCTTGGGATAGACCAGCGTCAGGTGATAGTCCTTGCCGCTGCCTTCTTCGCGGCAGTGCACGCGGGAATTCATCGTCACGACATCGGCGGGCACTTCATCGTGGCCGACCAGTGTATCGGCGCGGTCCAGTTCGGTTTGCAGCGCGATCACGCCCGGCGCAGCCTGGTCTTTCTCATTCAGGTTGTCGATCAAGCGCTCCAGACGTTGCACGTCCAGACGGGTAAGAGTGATGGAAGGTGCGGTCATGATCCGGGCAGACTCCTTTCTTCTGCACACAAAAAAAGCAAAACCCCGCCAAAAAAGACGGGGTTTTCACCATGCCTCGATGGGTTGAGGCGTGTTCGGACACTATCACAGCTCAAAAAATATACAAGCCACCCACTTTTGATCTGGCAAGAACCCCTGTGGCGAGGGGATTTATCCCCGATGGGTCGCGCAGCGGCCCCCAAGCTTCTGAGACTGCTGCGCAGTCTATCGGGGATAAATCCCCTCACCACAAGGTCGAGTCAAGTCAGGGCTTTTCGTGCGGCAGCCTGCTGGCAGATGATCCGACGGCGCTGATCGTCTGCCGAGCGCCATTCGCGAATATCCTCGACATGGCGGAAGCAGCCGAGACAAACCTTCTGTTCATCCAGCCGGCACACGCCGCTGCACGGCGAAGGCACGGCCGGGCTGATGTTGCTGTAAAGCGGCTTTGGCGGACGAACAGGTGCGCTATCAGTCACGAAATCACAGACCTTCGAAATCGAATTCGACACCGGCCTGCTGCTTGACGATGCGCTCGAGCATCTCGCCCAGTTGCTCTTCGCTCTTGTCGCACATCCAGCGCTCGCTCTCTTCGTCGTAGTCGAAGTGGAAACCGCCGGAGACCGCCGCCAACCACAGCTGGCGCAACGGCTCCTGACGACTGAAAATCAGCTGCGTGCCGTTTTCAAACTTCACAGTCAGTACACCGGCCGAGCTTTCCAGGTCGATATCCAGGTCGCTTTCGTCAAAGATGTCCTCCAGTTTTTCCTGGGTTTCATCGACCAGATCGTGGAAACGCGCTTCGGACAAACTCATTGTGGCAACCTCAAAAAATGTCTGATCAGGCTCAAGCGCCGCAAGATACGGACGCTGCCGGCCGATTGCAAAGATTAACGACCAAGCACCTGCCGGCACATCCAACACAACACTTGTGGGAGCGGGCTTGCTCGCGAAGGGGCCGGCACATCCAGCATTTTTCTCGACTGGACCGACGCCTTCGCGGGCAAGCCCGCTCCCACAGGGGTTTATGCGTATTCAGACAGCCCCGCCGGACGGGAACCCCCTCGCATAGGCAAGCTGCCGGGTGGCCGGTATACTCCGGCGCAATTAACGCATTTTCAAGGATTTCGCCATGAAGCGCCTGATCTCTTCCCTTGCTGCGCTCGTCGCGGTTGCCTGCCTCGTTTCGGCCTGTGGTCAAAAAGGCCCGCTGTACCTGCCGGATGACGATCAGGACCCGGCCGAGCAAGCCCAGTCTTCGCAGAAGCAGCCGTCCAAAGCACACAAGCACGACGTTTACCAATAAGGGATCGCCATGGACGCTTTTAACTACCGTGGCGGGGAGCTGTTCGCGGAAGGTGTGGCGCTGTCCGCCATCGCCGACCGCTTCGGCACGCCCACCTACGTCTACTCGCGTGCGCACATCGAAGCCCAGTATCTGGCCTACGCCGACGCGCTGGCCGGCATGCCGCACCTGGTCTGCTACGCCGTCAAGGCCAACTCCAACCTCGGGGTTCTGAATGTCCTGGCCCGTCTCGGCGCCGGTTTCGACATCGTTTCCCGTGGCGAGCTGGAACGTGTACTCGCCGCTGGCGGCAGCGCCGACAAAATCGTGTTCTCCGGCGTCGGCAAGACCCGTGACGACATGCGTCGCGCGCTGGAAGTCGGCGTGCACTGCTTCAACGTCGAATCCACTGACGAACTCGAGCGCCTGCAAGTCGTGGCTGCCGAGCTGGGTGTTCGCGCACCGGTCTCGCTGCGCGTGAACCCGGACGTCGACGCCGGCACCCACCCGTACATTTCCACCGGTCTCAAAGAGAACAAGTTCGGCATCGCCATTGCCGACGCCGAAGACGTGTACGTGCGTGCCGCGCACCTGCCGAACCTGGAAGTGATCGGTGTCGACTGCCACATCGGCTCGCAACTGACCACCCTGCCGCCGTTCCTCGATGCCCTCGACCGTCTGCTGGACCTGGTCGACCGCCTCGGCGATTGCGGCATCCACCTGCGCCACATCGATCTCGGTGGTGGCCTGGGCGTGCGTTATCGCGATGAAGAGCCGCCGCTGGCAGGCGACTACATCAAGGCCGTGCGCGAGCGTCTGAACGGTCGTGACCTGGCGCTGGTGTTCGAACCGGGCCGCTTCATCGTCGCCAACGCCGGCGTGCTGCTGACCCAGGTCGAGTACCTCAAGCACACCGAACACAAGGATTTCGCCATCGTCGACGCGGCGATGAACGACCTGATCCGTCCGGCGCTGTATCAGGCCTGGATGGACGTCACTGCGATCAAACCGCGTGACTCCGCTGCGCGCAAATACGACATCGTCGGCCCGATCTGCGAAACCGGCGATTTCCTCGCCAAGGATCGTGAGCTCGCGCTGGAAGAAGGCGACCTGCTGGCCGTGCATTCGGCCGGTGCCTACGGCTTCGTGATGAGTTCCAACTACAACACCCGTGGCCGTGCCGCTGAAGTGTTGGTAGACGGTGATCAAGTTTTTGAAGTGCGCCGCCGCGAAACCGTGGCCGAGCTGTTTGCCGGCGAAAGCCTGCTGCCGGAGTAACCCATGCTGCTGCGTTTTACCAAAATGCACGGCCTGGGCAATGACTTCATGGTTCTCGACCTGGTCAGCCAGCACGCGCATATTCAGCCCAAGCACGCCAAGCAATGGGGCGACCGGCACACCGGTATCGGTTTCGACCAATTGCTGATCGTCGAAGCGCCGAGCAATCCGGACGTGGATTTCCGTTACCGGATCTTCAACTCCGATGGCTCGGAAGTGGAACAGTGCGGCAACGGTGCACGCTGCTTCGCGCGCTTCGTTCTGGACAAGCGCCTGACCGCCAAACGGCAGATTCGCGTCGAGACCAAGGGCGGCATCATCGAGCTGGACGTGCGTAACGACGGCCAGATCGGGGTGAACATGGGCGCGCCGCGTCTGGTGCCGGCGGATATTCCGTTCGACGCACCGGCGCAGGCCAGCAGCTATCAGCTGGAAGTCGACGGCACCACGGTCGAACTGGCCGCTGTGTCAATGGGCAACCCCCATGCGGTGCTGCGCGTACAGGACATCAACAATGCACCGGTGCATGAACTGGGGCCGAAAATCGAACACCATCCGCGCTTCCCGGCGCGGGTCAACGTCGGTTTCATCCAGGTCATCGACCGCAACCGCGCGCAGTTGCGCGTCTGGGAACGCGGGGCCGGGGAAACCCAGGCCTGCGGCACCGGCGCTTGTGCCGCTGCAGTTGCGGCCATCAGCCAGGGGTGGATGGATTCGCCGCTGTTGATCGACCTGCCCGGCGGGCGTCTGTCCATTGAATGGGCAGGCCCTGGCCACCCGGTGCTGATGACCGGCCCGGCAGTGCGTGTATACGAAGGACAAGTGCGTCTTTGAGTGAGCAGAAGCCATGACCGATAAGCCTCAGGTACCCGCCCGACAGTCCGACGAATCAGCGTCCGAGAGCCTGGAGGCGGCAGCGGTTGCCGCATACCTGGAGGCTCATCCGGACTTCTTCGTCGAGCACGAAGAACTGCTGCCTACCATGCGCATTCCCCACCAGCGCGGTGACACCGTTTCGCTGGTCGAACGCCAGATGAGCATCCTGCGCGACCGCAACATCGAGATGCGCCACCGCCTCTCGCAGTTGATGGACGTCGCCCGCGACAATGACCGGCTGTTCGACAAGACCCGCCGCCTGATCCTGTCGCTGATGGACGCGGCCAGTCTGGAAGACGTGGTGATCAGCGTCGAAGACAGCCTGCGCCAGGACTTTCAGGTGCCCTTTGTCAGCCTGATCCTGCTCGGCGACAACCCGGCACCGGTTGGCCGCTGGGTGACTCATGCCGACGCGCAAACCGCGATCGGCGGTCTGCTCACCGAAGGCAAGAGCGTCAGCGGCACTCTGCGAGAACATGAGCTGGACTTCCTGTTCGGCGAAGAACAGCGCAAGCAGATCGGCTCCACCGCGGTAGTCGCGGTCAGCCATCAAGGCATCCACGGCATTCTGGCGATCGCCAGCCGTGATCCGCAGCACTACAAGAGCTCGGTCGGCACGCTGTTCCTCAGCTACATCGCCGAAGTCATGGGCCGCGTGCTGCCACGGGTCAACAGCTCCCTGCGCTCGGTACGCTGAGCATGGAACGACAACTGGACGCTTACTGCGAACACCTGCGCAGTGAGCGACAGGTGTCGCCGCACACCCTGTCGGCCTACCGCCGCGACCTCGATAAAGTCCTCGGCTGGTGCCTCAAGCAGAACATTGGCAGTTGGGCGGCGCTGGATATTCAGCGTCTGCGCAGCCTGATCGCCCGCCTGCATGCGCAGGGCCAGTCGTCACGCAGCCTTGCCCGATTGCTCTCGGCGGTGCGCGGGCTCTATCACTATCTGAATCGCGAAGGTCTGTGCGACCACGACCCGGCCACCGGACTGGCGCCGCCGAAAGGCGAACGGCGCCTGCCGAAAACCCTCGACACCGACCGTGCTTTGCAACTGCTGGAAGGTGCCGTCGAGGATGATTTTCTGGCGCGGCGCGATCAGGCGATTCTCGAACTCTTCTATTCCTCGGGCCTGCGCCTGTCCGAGCTGACCGGGCTCAATCTCGATCAGCTGGATCTGGCCGACGGCATGGTTCAGGTGCTCGGCAAGGGCAGCAAGACCCGCCTGCTGCCGGTCGGCAAAAAGGCCCGCGAAGCACTGGAGCAATGGCTGCCGCTGCGAGCCATGACCAACCCGGCCGACGACGCCGTATTCGTCAGCCAACAAGGTCGGCGCCTCGGCCCACGGGCGATTCAGGTGCGAGTAAAACTGGCCGGCGAGCGCGAACTGGGGCAGAACCTGCACCCGCACATGCTGCGGCATTCCTTTGCCAGCCACTTGCTGGAATCCTCGCAGGACCTGCGCGCGGTGCAGGAACTGCTCGGCCACTCGGACATCAAGACCACGCAGATCTACACCCACCTGGACTTCCAGCACCTGGCGGCGGTCTATGACAGCGCCCACCCACGGGCCAAACGCAGCAAAGGCGACGATTCATGAACATCCAGTTGATCACCTTCGACCTCGACGACACTCTGTGGGACACCGCCCCGGTGATCGTCAGCGCCGAAGCGGTATTGCGCCAGTGGCTGAGCGAACACGCGCCGAATCTGGGCGCGGTGCCGGTGGAGCATTTGTGGGGGATTCGTGAGCGGGTACTGGCCAGCGAACCGGGTCTCAAGCACCGCATCAGTGCGTTACGTCGGCGGGTGCTGTTCCACGCACTGGAGGAAGCCGGGTACGCCCACGGCGAAGCTGCGGATCTAGCCGACAAAAGCTTTGAAGTATTCCTGCATGCGCGGCATCAGATCGAGGTGTTCCCGGAGGTCGAACCGACCCTGGAAATCCTTGCCAACCATTACGCACTCGGCGTGGTCACCAACGGCAACGCCGACGTGCGTCGGCTGGGCCTGGCGGATTACTTCAAGTTTGCCTTGTGCGCGGAAGACATCGGCATCGCCAAACCGGATGTACGCCTGTTCCATGAAGCTCTGCAGCGCGGTGGTGTGAGCGCAGACCTGGCGGTGCACATTGGTGATCATCCGGGCGATGACATCGCCGGGGCACAGCAGGCGGGGATGCGCGCGATCTGGTTCAACCCGGCTGGCAAAGTCTGGGAAGCCGAGCGGCTGCCGGATGCCGAGATCCGTAGCCTGACCGATTTGCCGGCAGTGCTCGCCCACTGGAATGCCCTCTCGAACTGATCCACTATCCCCTGTGGGAGCGGGCTTGCTCGCGAAGAGGCCGTGTCAGTCAACATACAATTTGAATGACACACCGCTTTCGCGAGCAAGCC
>NZ_JASCPO010000021.1:0-48220 GCF_029960145.1 Pseudomonas sp. PS01299
GCGGAGTGTCAGGCACTTGATGTGTTGACTGATACTCCGCATTCGCGAGCAAGCCCGCTCCCACAGTTTGTTTCCGGGTGAATCAGCGACCGAGGATGTACTTCTCGATCGCCTGCGCCACGCCGTCGTCGGTGTTTGGTGCGGTGACCACGTCAGCCTGGCGCTTCACCGCCTCTTCCGCCTGCCCCATGGCAATCGACAATCCCGCGCAATGGAACATCGCCGGGTCGTTGCCGCCATCGCCAATCGCGGCGGTCTGCGCCAGCGGGATATCGAGGTGCGCGGCAATGGTTGCCAGTGCGGTGCCCTTGTTGGCCTCCAGCGCCGTCACGTCCAGGTACACCGGTTGCGAACGCGAAACCTGAGCCATGCCGCTGACTTTGGCTAACAGGCGCGCCTCAAGCTCGATCAGCAGATCGGTGTTGTTACTGGTGGCGACGATCTTGTCGATGCGCTCCAGGTACGGTTCGAAACTCTCGACCACCACCGGCGGATAACCGAGGCCGTGCTGTTCGCGCGGCACCATCGGCCCGTGCGGATCCTTGAGCAACCAGTCACCACCGCTGAACACCCAGATCTCCACATCCGGCTGGTCAGCGAACAACGCCAGAGCAATCAGCGCGGTCGGCACCGGCAGGTAATGCGCCACCAACAGACTGCCATCCGGATTGACGATGGTGCCGCCATTAAAGGCGGCGGTCGGCAGATCGACACCCAAGGCTTCGATCTGCTGCAACATGGCCTTGGGCGGGCGTCCGGTCGCCAGACTGAACAACACGCCGGCCTCGCGCAGCGAACGAACGGCGTCAATGGTGCGCTGGCTCAGACTGTGATCGGGCAGCAGCAGCGTGCCGTCCATGTCACTCAATAAAAAGCGGATCGACTCACTCATCCCAGACCATGCCAGACGCGACCGTCGCGAGTCAGCAGATCATTGGCGGCTTGCGGGCCGTCTTCCCCGGCAGCGTAAGTCTGCACACTCGCATCCTGTTGCCAGGCATCGAGGAAGGGCTGCACCGCGCGCCAGCCGTTCTCGATGTTGTCGGCGCGCTGGAACAGCGTCTGGTCGCCGGTCAGGCAGTCGTAGATCAGCGTTTCGTAGCCGGTGGACGGCTGCATCTCGAAGAAATCCTTGTAGGCAAAACCCAGCTCGATGTTGGCCATGTTCAACGCCGGCCCCGGCCGTTTGGCCAGCAGGTCGAACCACATGCCTTCGTTAGGCTGGATCTGAATGCGCAGATAGGTCGGCTGCAACTCGTCGACCTCGGTGTCACGGAACTGTGCGTACGGCGCTGGTTTGAAGCAGATGACGATCTCGGTGTCGCGCACGCTCATGCGCTTGCCGGTACGCAGGTAGAACGGCACGCCGACCCAGCGCCAGTTGTCGATCATGACTTTCAGCGCGACGTAGGTTTCGGTGTTGCTGTCAGGCGCTACGTTGGCTTCCTGCCGATAGCCATTCAACGCTTTGCCATCGACTTCACCGGCGCGGTACTGACCGCGTACCGAATTGGCTCGCGCTTCTTCAACGCTCCACGGGCGGATCGCGCCGACCACTTTGGCCTTCTCGCCGCGCACGGCGTCAGCGCCGAACGCGGCCGGCGGTTCCATGGCGACCATTGCCAGCAGCTGGAACAGGTGATTGGGCACCATGTCACGCAGCGCACCGGTGTGCTCGTAAAAACTGCCACGGGTTTCAACGCCGACGGTTTCAGCGGCGGTGATTTGCACGTGGTCGATGTAATGATTGTTCCAGAACGCCTCGAACAGGCTGTTGGAGAACCGGCTGACCAGAATGTTCTGCACGGTTTCCTTGCCCAGGTAATGGTCGATCCGATAGATCTGTTTCTCGGACATGACCTTGAGCAGGCAGGCGTTCAACGCTTCGGCGGTTTGCAGATCGGAGCCGAACGGCTTCTCGATGACCACCCTTCTGAATGCTTCCGGGGTTTCCTCCAACAACTTGGCGGCGCCGAGACGGCGTACCACTTCGCTGAAGAAACGTGGCGCGGTGGCCAGGTAGAACACCGCATTGCCAGTGCCGCTGTCGGCAATTTTTGCCGCCAGCGCGGAATAAGTGCTGTCGTCCAGGAAGTCGCCCTGGACGTAGCTGATGCCTTTGGCGAGCTTGGCCCACAAGGCCGGATCAAGCATCTGATCGCCCTTGCCGACTTTCGCCGCCACTTCGGTACGGATGAAGTCTTCGAGTTTTTGCGCGAAGGCCTGATCGGTAATGGCGTTGTGATCAACGCCGACGATCCGCAGATTCTCGTCAAGCAAGCCGTCGCGACTGAGGTTGTACAACGCCGGCATCAGCAAGCGCTTGACCAGGTCGCCGTGGGCACCGAACAGAAACAGCGTGGTCGGTGGTGCGGGTTCTGCCTTGGATTTTCTGCGGATCGTATGGGTCATTTCTTCGGTGTCTCCACGTGGCCGCCGAAGCCGAAGCGCTGGGCCGAGAGAATCTTGTCGCCAAAAGTGCCCTGACCGCGCGAGCGGTAGCGCGAGAACAGCGAGTTGGACAGCACCGGAACCGGCACCGCCTGCTCCATGGCCGCTTCGATGGTCCATTGACCTTCGCCGCTGTCCGCCACCGAACCGGAGAAGCCGTCGAGTTTCGGATCGCTGGCCAGTGCGTCGGCGGTCAGGTCGAGCAGCCAGGACGAGACCACGCTGCCACGACGCCAGACTTCGGCGATGTCGGCCACGTTCAGGTCGAAACGCTGATCTTCCGGCAGACGCTCGCTGGACTTGGTCTTGAGGATGTCGAAGCCTTCGGCGAACGCGGCCATCATGCCGTACTCGATGCCGTTGTGAATCATCTTCACGAAGTGCCCGGCACCGGCAGGACCGGCGTGAATGTAGCCGTGCTCGGCGCGGTGATCCTCGGACTTGCGATCCCTGGTGCGCGGAATGTTGCCCATGCCCGGCGCCAGCGCTGCGAACAGTGGGTCCAGACGGTTCACGGTCTCGGCGTCGCCGCCGATCATCATGCAGTAGCCGCGCTCCAGGCCCCAGACGCCGCCGGAGGTACCGACGTCGATGTAGTGCAGGCCCTTCTCGGCCAGGGTTTTCGCCCGGCGAATGTCATCCTTATAGTTGGTGTTGCCGCCGTCGATGATGGTGTCACCGGCTTCCAGCAAGTCGCTCAGAGTGTTGATGGTGCCTTCGGTCGGCGCGCCGGCCGGCAGCATGACCCATACGGCACGTGGCTTGGCCAGGCCTGCCACCAGAGCGGGCAGGTCGGCAACGCCGGTGGAGCCCTCGGCGACCAGGTTTTCGATGAAAGCGGTATTGCGGTCGTAAACAACGGTGGTGTGACCGTTGAGCATCAGACGTCGCGCAATATTGCCGCCCATGCGGCCCAGTCCAATAATCCCGAGTTGCATGTGCTGATGCTCCTTACTACAAATAAATGTGTGTCATTGGTTATAGCCCAACGCGACTGATGGAGGTTAGTCCAGAGCGTTGCGATGAAGTTTCCGGGCATTGTGCCCGATCCAGACTGATAACGCCCCGAATCCTGCCGAAGACACACCGACCATGAAAAATAAAAAAGTTCCATTCACGGGCAAAAGAAATCAAAATTGGCGCCGATAGCAAGTCAGTAGCCCCGACGCGGGGACGATTTGCAGTTGAGACACGCCATTTGCGAGGTGAGCAATGGGCACAGTACACACAGCAATGCCGCCACAAACCCTGTACGTCACGATCCGTCGCGATGAATTGCGCCAGTTGAAAGACGAGCGCGACCAGTTGAAGCAGGAGCTGGCGCAGCTGCGCTCGCTGACCCAGGGCGCTCAGCCCAAACCTCTGCCGGTGGTCCAGCGCCATCCGCACGCCTGACCTGCCCCGCCAGCTTCGGGAACGGCGCCTGTCGTTCCCGACATGATGCTCCCCTGCCCCTGATCAGCAACTAACGAAGTTTTCACACTGCCTTGGTGATACTCCGGCCCATTCTGGCCGTGCGTTTGCGCGCGGCCTCCGTTCGTCGGTTTGATGTAGCGGTCCGACGGTGGTTAGTGACGATGAGCTGGAGTGCTGAATGGCATTGTTCAAACGCAGCAAAACGACTGCGACAGGTTTCGACTGGGCCGGGGTTCTCTGGCTGTTCGCTTTCTTCTGGTATTTCTCGGGCATCACCCAACTGTTGATTCAGCTGACCGGTACCTCCGGTTTCAGCGGTTTCCGTCAGGCCTTCGTGATGAGCGCGCTGTGGCTCGCCCCGATGCTGGCGTTTCCCAAACGCACCAAACTGCTGGCCGCGCTGATCGGCGTAGTCCTGTGGGCCTGCTCGATGGCCAGCCTGGGTTATTTCTTCATCTATCAGCAGGAATTCTCGCAAAGCGTCATCTTCATCATGTTCGAGTCGAACATCTCTGAAGCCGGCGAATACATGACCCAGTACTTCGCCTGGTGGATGATCCCGGCATTCCTCGCCCATACCGCTTTCGCCTATTTCCTGTGGACCCGCCTGCGCCCGGTGTACATGCCCCGAGGCCGCGCGTTCGTGGCTGCGATCGCGATCGTTTTCGCCGTAGTCGGCTACCCGCTGATCAAACAGACCCAGCGTACCGGCAGTTTCGCCGGCGGTTTCGAGAAGTTCGAAGACCGCATTGAGCCAGCCGTGCCTTGGCAGATGGCGGTGGCTTACCACCGCTACCTCGACACCCTGGCCGGCATGCAGGACATGCTGCACAGCACCAGCAAGGTTCCGCCGCTGCATAACCTCAAGGTGACCGATGCCGATAAACCATCGACCCTGGTGCTGGTGATCGGCGAGTCGACCAACCGTCAGCGCATGAGCCTGTACGGCTATGGACGCAAGACCACGCCGGAACTGGACAAGCTCAAGGATCAGCTCGCGGTGTTCGACAACGTCATCACCCCGCGCCCTTACACCATTGAAGCGCTGCAGCAGGTACTGACCTTCGCCGATGAAGAAAACCCTGATCTGTACCTGTCCACGCCGTCGCTGGTCAGCATGATGAAACAGGCCGGTTACAAGACCTTCTGGATCACCAACCAGCAGACCATGACCAAGCGCAACACCATGCTCACGACCTTCTCCGAGCAGGCCGACGAGCAGGTGTACCTGAACAACAACCGCAACCAGAACGCCGCGCAGTACGACGGTGACGTGATCGAGCCGTTCAACAAGGCGCTGACCGACCCGGCGCAGCGCAAGCTGATCGTCGTGCACTTGCTCGGCACTCACATGAGCTACCAGTACCGTTATCCGCCGACCTTCGACAAGTTCCAGGACCGTACCGGCGTGCCGGCCGGTGTGCGTGACGATCAGGTGCCGACCTACAACAGCTACGACAACGCCGTGCTGTACAACGATTTCGTGGTGTCGAGCCTGATCAAGGACTACGCCAAGTCCGATCCGAACGGTTTCCTGCTGTACCTCTCCGACCACGGTGAAGACGTGTTCGACTCCGCCGGCCACAACACCCTCGGCCGTAACGAGAACAAACCGACCGCGCCGATGTACACCATTCCGTTCATGGCCTGGGCGTCGCCGAAATGGCGCGAGAACCACGACTGGAACTTCGCCGCCGACCTCGGCCGGCCGTACAGCAGCTCGCACCTGATCCACACCTGGGCGGATATGGCCGGTTTGAGTTTCGATGAACTGGACCGCAGCAAGAGTCTGGTCAGCGACAGCTTCAAACCGCGTCCGCTGATGATCGGCAACCCGTACGAACGCGAGCAGCGCGCCTTGATCGACTTCAGCCTGATGAAGCCGAAAAAGGTCGACCCTGCCGCAGCGAATGTCGTGCAGCAGTAACCGCTCGGAAGGCATCGGTTTCGAGAGATCGCAACCGGTGTAACGCATAAAGAAAAAGCTCCGTATCGCAAGATACGGAGCTTTTTTCGTTTTGGGCGGTCAGGTAGCCCGCTTTATGGGGCTCTACTGTACCGCCTGAGGGAAATCGGAGCAGCCAGCATGCTCGCACGTACCCTCCTCCCTGAAAGAGCAGCCAGCGCGCTCACAGGGCGCCAGTAAATTGCACCACCAGGATCAAGGATTGTTCCAGCACAAAAACAAACGCCCCGAACAAGTCGGGGCGTTTGTGGGTGCGTTCACTTGGGTGCTTTCACACCCTTCGCGATGCAGGTCCGGCGCTATCAGTAAGCCTTGCCGGTCTTGTAGAAGTTCTCGAAGCAGAAGTTGGTGGCTTCGATGTAGCCTTCGGCGCCACCGCAGTCAAAACGCTTGCCCTTGAACTTGTAGGCCATGACGCAGCCGTTCTGGGCCTGCTTCATCAGGGCGTCGGTGATCTGGATTTCACCACCCTTGCCTGGTTCGGTCTGTTCGATCAGGTCGAAGATGTCCGGGGTCAGGATGTAACGACCGATGATCGCCAGGTTCGACGGCGCGTCTTCCGGCTTTGGCTTCTCGACCATGCTGTGTACGCGGTAGATGTCGTCGCGGATCATCTCGCCGGCGATCACGCCGTACTTGCTGGTTTCCTGCGGATCGACTTCCTGGATGGCGATGATCGAGCAGCGGAACTGCTTGTACAGCTTGACCATCTGGGTCAGTACGCCGTCGCCTTCGAGGTTGACGCACAGGTCGTCCGCCAGTACCACGGCGAACGGTTCGTCACCGATCAGCGGGCGACCGGTGAGGATCGCGTGGCCCAGACCTTTCATTTCGGTCTGACGGGTGTAGGAGAACGAGCACTCGTCGAGCAGCTTGCGGATGCCAACCAGGTATTTCTCCTTGTCGGTGCCTTTGATCTGGTTTTCCAGCTCATAGCTGATGTCGAAGTGGTCTTCCAGAGCGCGCTTGCCACGACCGGTCACGATCGAGATTTCAGTCAGGCCAGCGTCCAGAGCTTCTTCAACGCCGTACTGGATCAGTGGCTTGTTTACCACCGGCAGCATTTCTTTGGGCATGGCTTTAGTCGCTGGCAGGAAGCGAGTACCGTAACCGGCTGCTGGGAACAAGCATTTCTTGATCATATAAGTCCTTGAAAGGGCTGTGTGTACGAGTTTCGGCGCAGTCTAATCAGGCGGCGTGCACCTTACAATGCCCCGCACTGGCTAACCGATGCCAACATAGAGAAATATTCTCGCCGATAGTTCCGTTGGCGACTTCGACCCGCGAAAACAGAGTAGCTCAAACACGCAAATGCGCTGCATCACCATACGCTCATCATCCCCCAATGTGAGTATTTGTCGGTATCATGGCGCCTTTGAACCAGCGAACGAGACAGATAGATGGCCGCGGTAAAAATCATCAACGGGTATGTGATCGACAAGAAAGACGGCAAGTGGAACCTGACCACGACCAATGGCGAACACATCGCCGGTCCTTTCGACAGCGAGCAGCTGGCGACTGATGTAGCGTCGGTATTCACCGACACCCCTGCGTCGTCCAAACGCCGTGGCAAAGATCAGGACTGATCTGTTGCGACACGCGCCGAGCCCTGCCCTTGTGCAGGGCTTTTTTGTGGCCGCTCGCAGCATGATGAAAACAAGTGGCCAATCGCTATAACCTTTTCATGCTGGCGCTGTCAGAGCGTTTAGCCCCTCCCTCGCTGAAGACGACACACTTATGAACATGAACAGAATGCTGCCGCTGATCGCGGTATTGGCCCTCGGTGGCTGTGCCACCTCGGAAACCACCTACCTGAACAACGGCGAACAGGGCTTGAGCATCGACTGCTCCGGGGAAGCCAACTCCTGGGCCACCTGCTACGAAAAGGCTGACGCCTCCTGCGCCGGCACCGGCTATCGCATCGTCGGTACCGACGGCACACCGGCACCCAAGGAAAGCGACAAGACCCTGGGAGTCGATGTCGGCAACTACAAGAACCGCAGTGTGGTGGTGGTCTGCAAATAGACCCTACATGTGGATCTCGGCGAACTTGATCCCGAGCCCGCGCACGATCTCGATCAGGTCGTCGAGCCGGGCAAAGGATTCGACTTCGTCGTTATCGTCCACCAGAAAATAGCTGCGACCGGCGCTCTTCTTGAAAAACACGATCCACTCGCCCGGGTTCGCCGGATTTTGAATCACATGCGTGGCAGAGATAAGGCCCTCTGCATGCCGTTCCCGTACTTGCTCTCGCTTCATGCGCGACTCCAGAAATGAAAATGCCGTCACAGCAAGACTGTGACGGCATCGGTGCTGATGGCCGCTATTCTATCAGCCGGAAATACAGGCATTGGCGGCGTTTTGCACGTCACGGGGACGAACCGGCACATTGGACATCCGCTCATGCAGCTTGATGCTGCTGCCGCCGGAACGGTCTTCGATATCAAACACCGCAGCCGCGCCGGTGGAAAATTTCCCGGGAACAATCACTCGCACGCCATCCTTGTGCGGCTGCATCTGCAGCGCGCCGCGGCTGTTGGCAAGCTTGTCGGCCAGGCACTGAGCATACTCATGGGGTTTCTTGCCGGAAATCACGCTCATGGTGGGCAAGGTTTCGTTGATTTCGGAAACACTCGCGCAACCACCCACGACCAACATCAACGGCAGACACACCACACCCCACTTCATACAAATACCTCCCATAAAGACCCTCGGACAGCAGTAATGCCATTTTTCTCCGACGCTTACTCCATTAAACCCGCATGGAATCGCGAATAACTGTTTTTAATTGTCAAAGCAGCGCTCGACGGCGGGATAATAACCCGTTCGGGCTGATAAACTGCGCCAATCGCACATGCTATCGTTTTGATTTAGTAGAAAAAGCCCTTCTGGAGGCGCCCATGAAATTCATTCACCAGCGCGAGCACCTCAACGAAGACGACATCGTCGTCATCCAATGCTCGCAAACCTGCAACATCCGCTTGATGAACGACGCCAACTTCCGCGCGTTCAAGAACGGCGGCCGCCACACCTACCACGGCGGCGCTTTCGACACGTTTCCTGCGCGCATCACCGCGCCGAGCACCGGTTTCTGGAACATCACCATCGACACCGTCAATCGTCGCGCCATCAGCGTCACGCGCAAGCCGACCCTGACCCACTCGATCAAGATCATCCGCCGCTCCAGCTCCAAACTGAGCTGAGTCGCCCCTGACACAAAGGTAAGCACGACCGTGGCCCAAACGACCAAATACGTCATCAAATACAAGCTCAACGGTGAACGCCGTTTCGAGTTCGCGCAACTGGAAAACGGCACCGTCGAAGAGGCCAAGGCCGCACTGGATGCCATCCATGGCACCACCGAAGACGTGATCAGCGACATCGCCGTGAGCAAAGCCCTGTAACGCAACACTCGGGGATTCGACCGCAAGCGGCGGAGTGTTCTGCCGCCGGTATTTGCCCAGACTGACAGCCTCGACCAAAGGGTTCAGGAGTCAGCATGTCAATGTCCCCGTCTCGGCTGGATGCGCTCGATTGGGCAAGCCTCGAACAGCATCTGGATCAATATGGCTATGCCATCGTCCGCTCGTTGCTGTCGGCGCAAACCTGTGAACGCTTGAGCGCCCTGTATTCGCAGACCGAACCGTTTCGTTCGCAGGTCATCATGGCCCGCCACGGTTTCGGTCGCGGGGAATACAAGTACTTCAGCTATCCCCTGCCGACAGCCATCGAACGTCTGCGCACTGCGTTTTACCCGCGCCTGGTGCCACTGGCCAACCGCTGGTACGAACGCATGAATGTGCCTGTACGCTTTCCCGCAACCCATTCCGAGTTTGTGCAGCGCTGTCAGGCTGCCGGCCAGCTACGGCCGACACCCTTGCTGTTGCAATACGGCCCGCAGGACTACAACTGCCTGCATCAGGATCTGTACGGAGAACTGGTTTTCCCATTGCAAGTGGCGATTCTTCTGTCGCAGCCCGGAGAGGATTTTACCGGTGGTGAGTTCGTTCTGACCGAGCAGCGTCCACGGATGCAATCGCGCCCGCACGTCGTGGATCTGCACAAGGGTGACGCGGTTATATTTGCAGTCAACCAGCGTCCGGTCAGCGGCACTCGCGGCGATTATCGAGTGACCATGCGTCACGGCGTCAGTCGCCTGCACAGCGGAAATCGGCATACTCTGGGCATCATCTTCCACGACGCATCATGAACACCATGCACCCGACCACCTTCGACCTGTTCGCCGACCACGAACCCGAGCAACAACCCCGCGCCGAGCAGATCGGCGAACAATCGTGGGTGTTGCGCGGCTTCGCCCTGCCGGTGATCGATCAACTATTGCCAGCGCTGGAAGCCATTCTCGCCGTAGCACCGTTGCGCCACATGATGACCCCGGGCGGTTTCAGCATGTCGGTGGGCACCAGCAGTTGCGGAACCCTGGGCTGGATCACCGACCGTAGCGGTTATCGCTACAGCACCGTCGACCCGCTGAGTGGCCAGCCCTGGCCGGCGATGCCAGAAGTGTTGTCGGAACTGGCGCGCAAAGCAGCACAGCGCGCTGGATTTGCCGACTTTCATCCAGACTCCTGCCTGATCAACCAATATGTCCCCGGCGCGAAAATGTCTTTGCATCAGGACAAAGACGAAAATGCCTACGCGGCGCCGATCGTTTCGCTGTCATTGGGGTTGCCGGCGATGTTCCTGTTCGGTGGTTTTTTGCGCAGCGACAAGAGCCAGCGCATTCCTCTGCTGCACGGCGATATGGTGGTCTGGGGCGGGGTCGATCGCTTGCGTTTTCACGGTGTGCTGCCGATCAAGTCCGGCCAGCATCCGCGTCTGGGCGAGCGGCGGATCAACCTGACCTTGCGTGTCGCCGGGTGAACTGAAAAGTTTGACCGCAAGGCCCGGAGTGTTACCAACATCGCCGCTGGTTAACCTGAATCAAACAGGTCAACGGACTACTCGCCATGAAAAAGCTTTCACCCCTCATCAACGTTGAAACCGATCCACGCTGGGCCGCCGTCGTTGCACGGGACCCACAGGCCGACGGGCAGTTTGTCTATGCGGTGAAAACCACCGGCATCTATTGCCGCCCCAGCAGCCTTTCACGTTTGCCCAAGCCGCAGAACGTCGAGTTCTTCGAAAGTGCTCAAGCTGCCGAGGCGGCGGGTTACCGCCCAAGCAAACGCACCCGCAAGGATCAGACTGACGTCGCCAGCCAGCACGCCGCGACCGTGGCGATGGCCTGTCGGCAGATCGAGTCGAGTGAAACAGTGCCCGCGCTCAATGAACTCGCCGAAACCGCCGGCCTCAGCCCTTTCCATTTTCATCGGGTGTTCAAGGCCGCAACCGGCCTGACACCAAAGGGTTACGCGGCGGCGCATCGTTCGCGCCGGGTGCGTGAACGGCTCGCGGATGGCGGCACGGTGACCGATGCGCTGTACAACGCGGGTTTCAATTCCAACAGCCGCTTTTATGAGGCAGCCGACAAGGTGCTGGGGATGAAACCCGGTGACTACCGCGCTGCAGGACGCAACAACGACATTCATTTTGCGGTTGGCCAATGTTCCCTCGGGGCAATTCTGGTGGCGCAGAGTGAGCGCGGCGTGTGCGCGATTCTGTTGGGCGACGATCCGCATCAACTGGTGTGCGATCTGCAGGATCAGTTCCGCAACGCAAACCTGATTGGCGCCGACGCCGGATTCGAGCAATTGATCGCCAAAGTGGTGGGTTTCATCGAAGCGCCAGCGCTAGGCCTCGACTTGCCACTGGATGTGCGTGGCACAGCGTTCCAGGAGCGGGTGTGGCAGGCGTTGCGGGAAATCCCGGTGGGTCGCACCGCCAGTTACGCCGAAATCGCCCAGCGCATTGGCGCGCCGACGTCCATGCGCGCCGTGGCGCAAGCCTGCGGCGCCAACCGTCTGGCCGTGGCAATCCCCTGCCATCGCGTGGTGCGTAGCGATGGCAATCTGTCGGGGTATCGCTGGGGCGTAGAGCGTAAGCGCCAGTTGCTGGAACGCGAAACCCAGTCTTAGCGCACGCCGATGTAGACCGACACGGACTCGGGGCCGGTGTAGGCCTCGAAGTCGGTAGCGTAACGGCGCTGAATCTGCGGATTGGCTGCAAAGAAGTCCCAGATCTTTCCCCAGGTCGAGATGACCGCATCAGGCAACGGCCCCTGCGCTTCGAACACCAGATACTCGCCCGCTTCGATCCGCACGGACTCAAAGTCTTTGACTGAAGCATTCACGGCAACGCCAGCGGTAACGTCAAACGCACCCGAAGCATCCGACTCGTAAGCCGAATACACGCCATAAATCGGCGAATGGGCTGACTTGCCGGGAATGGATTCGGCCAACTCCTCGCCGAAAAACCGGCCCCACATCGGGCCGATTTTCGCGGTTTCGGGTTGGTGCTCTGCGGCGTTGGTGGTGCGAACCTGCAGGCCAGCAACGGTGAAGGCGTCGATTTGCTGTCGTTTCAAATCCATCGAAATTGCGGCTCCCTGTATAGAAGTGCGGCCACACAGGGCCGCAATGACACCTACTTTGTCAGCGATTGACGTCGACCACAACCCTGCCGCGAAGCTGTCCGGCGAGCAGTTTTGGCGCCGCGTCGATGGCTTCGCTGAGGGCGATTTCATGACTGATCAATGGCAACAGGGCGAAGTCCAGATCCTTGGCCAGACGCGCCCAGGCCTCGATCCGCCGCGCTTTGGGCTGAGTTACGCTGTTGATCCCTGCCAGCGTCACGCCGCGCAAAATGAACGGCGCCACCGACGCCGGAAAATCCATGCCCTGAGCCAGACCGCAGGCAGCGACGGTGCCCTCGGCGCGGGTACTGGCGCAAGCGTTGGCCAAGGTGTGACTGCCGACCGAATCGATCACTGCGGCCCAGCGTTCCTTAGCCAAGGGCTTGCCCGGCTCAGACAAAGTTGCGCGGTCGATGATCTCGCTGGCACCCAGTTGCTTCAGGTACTCATGCTCGGACACCCGGCCGGTGGACGCCACCACGCGATAACCGAGTTTGCTGAGCAAGGCGATGGCGAAACTGCCCACCCCGCCATTGGCGCCAGTCACCAGCACTTCGCCCTGATCCGGGGACACGCCGTTACGCTCCAGCGCCAGAATGCACAGCATCGCCGTGTAGCCGGCGGTACCGATGGCCATGGCTTGCGCGGCGGTAAAGGCTTTGGGCAACGGAATCAGCCAGTCGCCATTGAGCCGCGCCTTTTGCGCCAGCCCGCCCCAGTGACTCTCGCCCACGCCCCAGCCGTTGAGCAGCACCTGATCACCGACCCGGTAATCGGGATGCGAACTGACCTCGACCGTACCCGCCAAGTCGATCCCCGGCACCATCGGAAACTTGCGCACCACCGGGCTGCTGCCAGTAATCGCCAGTCCGTCCTTGAAGTTCAGCGTGCTGTACGCGACCTTCACCGTCACGTCGCCTTCAGGCAACTGCGCTTCGCTGATCTGCTGCAGGCTGGCGCGGTAACCGCTGTCGTCTTTGTCGATCAAAATGCCGTTGAACATGGCTGCCTCTCAATCAATGGATTCAAATCCTCGTGCCCTGAAATAACACAAAGCAACACATTGCCCCACCCGACTTTGCGCCAATTCGCGAATCCGCCCGGTAATTGTGAAGCGGGCGGCTATGCTTTTTCGACGGTCGTGCTTTCGCTGCCATCCTGCTGAAAGCGGCCCTGTCGATGGAGCTGACAATGTCTTACCCGCGCTCGTTGCTTGCGATACTGATGCTGTGCCTGCTGACCATTGGCGACACTTGGGCGGCCCCGGCTACCGCCAGCAAACCTGCTGCTGCCTACGCTGCCGCCAGCGCTCCGACGTGGCCGCAAGTGATCAGCAGCGGCAAGGCCAAACTGACCGTGTACCAGCCGCAACTCGACAGCTGGGATGGCTACACCCTCAATGCCCGGGCTGCCGTCGAAGCCACCGGCGCCGACGGCAAACCCACCTTCGGCATCGTCCAGTTCAGCGCGCACACGCTGGTCGACAAGGCCACGCGCTGGGTCGCACTGGATCAGTACAAGATCATCAAGGCCGACTTCCCTGCCGACGCCAGTCAGGCCGACGTCTGGCTCGGCGCGCTGCAGAAAGATGCCGAAAGTCGCAAGAAAACCATCTCCCTCGATCAACTTGAAGCCGCCGTCGGCGTGCTGTCGGCCGAGCAGAAAGCCGACAGCGCGCCGCTGGAAAACACCCCGCCGACGATCATCAGTTCAGACGTCCCGGCGCTGCTCGTCTACATCGATGGCGACGCCGTGTACCGTGCGGTCGACGGCACTGCGTTGCAGCGGGTGATCAACACCCGCCCGCTATTACTCAAGGACGCCGAGGGCAAGCACTACCTGCACGTGTTCGATGGCTGGATGGTCGCTGACAGCCTCAGCGGCGCATACACCCGTCTGACCACACCACCGGCCGATCTGGAGAAGGCCAAACAGGCGGCGATCCAGAGCCGTCAGGTCGATCTGCTGACCGGGCAGAGTGATCCGAAAGACAAGGTGCCAAATCTGGCCAGACCGCCGCAGCCGAAAATCTTCATCGCCACCACGCCCACCGAGCTGATCGTCACCGACGGCGCAGCGCAGTGGCTGCCAATTCAGGGCACCAGCCTGCTTTACGTGAGCAACACCACCGGGCACATCTTCAAGGAAATCGGCGACCAGAACATTTACGTGCTGATCTCCGGGCGCTGGTTTCGCGCTGCCGACATGCGCGGCCCATGGACGTTTACCCCAGCGGACAAACTGCCGGCAGACTTCGCCAACATTCCCGACGACAGCCCGAAAGAGAACGTCAAGGCCTCGGTCGCCGGCACACCGCAGGCCAAGGAAGCCGCGATCGCGGCGACCATCCCGCAAACCTCGGCGATCAAGAAAAGCGCAGTGAAAATGACCGCACCGCAGTTCGATGGCGAGCCACAGTTGAAGGCAATCAACAGCACATCCCTGCAGTACGTGGTCAACAGCGCGACGCCGATTATTCGTGTCGACAACGACAACTGGTATGCGGTGGAAAACGGTATCTGGTTCAGCGCCACCTCGGTGAACGGGCCATGGAGCGTCGCCAGTTCGGTGCCGGCGGTGATCTATTCGATCCCGCCGAGTTCGCCGATGCATTACCTCACCTACGTCAAAGTCTATGAGTCCAGCGGCGACACCGTGGTGGTCGGCTATACCCCGGGTTATCAAGGGTCGAATCTGGATCCGGCCACCGGCGTGGTGGTCTACGGCACCGGTTATCCTTACACGCCGTGGGTCGGCAGCGTCTGGTATGGGCCACCGGTGACCTACGGTTTCGGCGTCGCCATGCGCTATACGCCGTGGACAGGCTGGACCTTCGGTTTCGGCTTCGGCTGGAGCTGGGGCGGCAACACCGTGGCGATGGGTTGGGGCTGGGGCGCTTATCCATGGTGGGGCAATTATGGCTGGGGTTACGCCTGGGGCCCGCGCCTGTACCCCGCGCCACTGGCCTGGGGCGGCGCCGCTTATGGCTATCGTGGCGGTGCTGTGGCCTGGGGCCCCGGTGGCTGGGCAGGCACCACCGGCAACATTTATCGTCAGTGGGGGGATCGCGCGACGGTGAGTCGCTATGGCGCCGGATACAACGCCTGGACAGGCAATCGCTGGGCCGGTCAGGTTGGCTCGTCCTATAACTCGCGCACCGGCATTGCGGCGGCAGGCCAACGCGGCGCGGTGCACAACGCCTACACCGGCAACTACGCGGCTGGACGCAGCGGTGAAGTGGTCGGGCCGAATGGTGGCGCCATCGCCGGTGGCCGGGTCACCGCAGGTAATGCTCGCACCGGCACCCAGGTCACCGCCAATCGTGGCGCGGTGTACAACCCCAACACCGACAAGACCACGCAGTATGCCGGCGTGAAAGGCCGCAACGGCGGCGCCGCACGGGTTGGCGACAACGTCTATGCCGGGCGCGACGGCAACGTCTACAAGAAAACCGACAACGGCTGGCAATCGATGGTCAAGGGCAGCTCGGCCCGCACGGCGCCGATCAACAACAATGCGCAACTGCAGAACCTCAATCGCGAGTCTGCTGCGCGCAACTTCGGCAACCAGCGCACCAACAACTTTCACAACTCCTCGCAAGTCATGAACCGCTCATTTGGGGGCGGCGGGGGCGGCGGTTTTCATCGCCGCTGATGGCTGCATTGAAAATTCAGACTGGCTCCGAGTCCGGTTTTGCTGTTAAAAAACCGGCTCTGCCGTCCCTGCCCCGTTTCATCGTTCGGAGAACCGCTTTCATGAGCCAATGGCCTGACACTCGCATTCTTGACCTGCTCGGCATCGAGCTGCCGATCATTCAGGCCCCGATGGCCGGCACCACGACTTCGGCAATGGTGATCGCCGTGTGCAACGCCGGCGGCTTGGGTTCGATGCCTGCCGCAATGCTGAGCATCGAGCAGTTGCGCGAAGAGCTGAAGACCATTCGCGAGCACACCCGAAAGTCGTTCAACGTCAATTTCTTCTGCCACCAGCCACCGGCCGCCGATGAGCAGCGCGCGCAAGACTGGAAAAACCTGCTGGAGCCGTACTACCGCGAATTGGGCGTCGATTTCGACGCACCGACACCGGTTTCCAACCGCGCGCCATTCGATGCGGCAGCGTGCGCCGTGCTCGAAGAGTTTCGTCCTGAGGTGGTGAGCTTTCACTTTGGTCTGCCGGAAAAATCCCTGCTGGATCGGGTCAAGGCCACTGGCGCAAAAATTCTCTCGTCCGCCACCACTGTCGATGAAGCGATGTGGCTTGAGCAAAACGGTTGCGACGCGATCATCGCCATGGGTTACGAGGCTGGCGGGCATCGCGGGATGTTTCTCAGCGATGATTTGAGCAGTCAGGTCGGCACTTTTGCGCTGGTGCCGCAGATCGTCGATGCGGTCAAGGTGCCGGTGATCGCTGCCGGCGCCATTGCCGATGCACGCGGTGTCGCCGCAGCATTGGTACTCGGTGCGTCAGCGGTGCAGGTCGGCACCGCGTATCTGTTCACACCGGAAGCGAAAGTCAGCGCCTCGCATCACCAGGCGCTGCGCAGCGCCAAGGAAAGTGAAACTGCGATTACCAACCTGTTCACCGGCCACCCGGCTCGCGGCATTCTCAATCGGGTGATGCGCGAAATCGGCCCGATGTCACCGAAAGCTCCGGCCTTCCCGCTGGCCGGCGGGGCGCTGATACCGTTGCGTGCCAAAAGTGAAGCGCAGTTCAGCAACCTCTGGGCCGGTCAGGCGTTCCCATTGGGCGAAGAGCTGAACAGCGCTGATCTGACCCGGCAACTGGCGGATGGCGCTCTGGCAAAACTGCTCCGCCGCTGATCCGGCGCAGGGTGAGACATGGCACCACCTCACCCTGTGTTCACCAGCACTTCCTGTTTAGCGGCATTTCGCTATATATTTCGCTATATAGCGTTCCACCCTTCGCATCGGTGCAGTCCACCTCCAACAATAACTGCCCTCTGCACTCGCCCATAACGGAGCTGTTACATGACCATTCGTGCCCCACGTTTTGCCCCAACCTGCCTGGCCACCCTGCTTTCGGTATTCGCCTTCGGTACCGCTCAGGCTGATGAAGTGCAGGTGGCCGTTGCCGCCAACTTCACCGCGCCGATCCAGGCAATTGCTGCCGATTTCGAAAAAGACACCGGGCACAAACTGGTCGCCGCCTACGGTGCCACCGGTCAGTTCTATACCCAGATCAAAAACGGCGCGCCGTTCGAAGTGTTCCTCTCGGCGGACGACACCACGCCGGAAAAACTGGAAAAAGAAGGCGACACCGTCAAGGGTTCGCGCTTCACCTACGCCATCGGCACCCTGGCCCTGTGGTCGGCGAAAGATGGTTATGTCGACGCCAAAGGTGAAGTCCTGAAGAAGAATGAATACCAGCACCTGTCCATCGCCAATCCGAAAGCCGCGCCATACGGTCTGGCCGCTACTCAAGTGCTGGAAAAACTCAATCTGACTGAGGCGACCAAGGCGAAGATCGTCGAAGGCCAGAACATCACCCAGGCCTACCAGTTCGTGTCCACCGGCAACGCCGAACTGGGTTTTGTCGCACTGTCGCAGATCTACAAGGACGGCAAGGTCACCAGCGGTTCGGCGTGGATCGTTCCAGCGAGCATGCACGACCCGATCAAACAGGACGCGGTGATTCTCAACAAAGGCAAGGACAGCGCCGCCGCCAAAGCGCTGGTTGAATACCTCAAGGGTCCGAAAGCCGCTGCGGTGATCAAGTCCTACGGTTACCAACTCTAAATGTCGCTGACGAGTGCCGACTTCGCGGCGATCTGGCTGACCCTGAAACTGGCGTCCCTGACCACCGCTATCCTGCTGGTCGTCGGCACGCCGATTGCCCTGTGGTTGTCGCGCAGCCGTTCCTGGCTGCGTGGCCCCATCGGCGCAATCGTCGCCCTGCCCCTCGTACTGCCACCGACCGTGATCGGCTTTTATCTGTTGCTGGCGATGGGACCTAACGGCTTTCTCGGCCACTTCACGCAATGGCTGGGCCTGGGCACTCTGACCTTCAGTTTTACCGGGCTGGTGATCGGTTCGGTGATCTATTCCATGCCGTTTGTGGTGCAACCGTTGCAGAACGCGTTCTCCGCCATCGGCACCCGCCCACTGGAAGTGGCCGCGACCCTGCGCGCCAATCCCTGGGACACTTTTTTCAGCGTGATCCTGCCGTTGGCCCGCCCCGGTTTCGTGACGGCGGCGATCCTCGGTTTCGCGCATACCGTTGGTGAATTCGGCGTGGTGCTGATGATCGGCGGCAACATTCCCGACAAGACCCGCGTGGTCTCGGTGCAGATCTACGACCATGTCGAGGCGATGGAATATGCCCAGGCCCATTGGCTGGCCGGGGCGATGCTGGTGTTTTCGTTTCTGGTGTTGCTGGCGCTCTACTCCAGCCGCAAGACCCGCGCGGGCTGGAGCTGATCGATGATTGATGCACGTCTGAAAATCACTTATCCGGGTTTCAGCCTGGATGTCGATCTGCACTTGCCGGGGCGTGGCGTGACTGCGCTGTATGGTCATTCCGGGTCGGGCAAAACCACTTGCCTGCGCTGTATCGCCGGGCTTGAGCGAGCCGAGCAGGGTTTCATCCAGATCAACGACGAAGTCTGGCAGGACAGCGAACGGCGGATTTTTGTCCCGCCGCACAAACGTGCAATCGGTTACGTGTTCCAGGAAGCCAGTTTGTTTCCGCACCTGTCAGTGCTGGCCAACCTGCAATTTGGCCTTAAACGCATTGCCAAGGCCCAGCGCCGGGTCGACATGGCGCAAGCCACCGAACTGCTGGGCATCGGTCATTTGCTGGAGCGTCATCCGCAGCATCTGTCCGGCGGCGAACGCCAACGTGTCGGCATCGCCCGCGCGCTGTTGACCAGCCCGAAACTGTTGCTGATGGATGAGCCATTGGCCGCTCTCGACAGCCAGCGCAAAAACGAAATCCTGCCGTACCTGCAACGTCTGCACGACGAGCTGGACATCCCGGTGCTTTACGTCAGCCATGCGCAGGATGAGGTCGCCCGCCTGGCCGATCATCTGGTGCTGCTCAGCGACGGCAAGGCCCTGGCCAGCGGCCCGATTGGCGAAACCCTCGCGCGCCTTGACCTGCCAATGGCGTTGGGCGATGACGCCGGAGTGATCATCGAAGGCCAGGTCAGCGCCTATGATGCCGAGTACCAGTTGCTGAGTCTGCAATTGCCGGCGACTGCCATGAACATCCGGGTGACTCACGCGCCGATGGCGGTCGGTCAGGCCCTGCGCTGCAAGGTGCACGCCCGCGATATCAGTCTGGCCCTGCACAACAGCGAGGCCAGCAGCATCCTCAATCGCTTGCCGGTGACCGTGGTCAGCGAGCTGGCGGCGGACAATGCCGCGCATGTGCTGATTCGTCTGGATGCCGGCGGCACACCGTTGCTGGCGCGGATCACGCGGTTTTCCCGGGATCAGCTCGGCATCCACCCGGGCCAGCATTTGTGGGCGCAGATCAAGGCTGTCGCCGTGCTGGCCTGAATTGGTTGGCACGACGGCCACGGCGCGCGGTCAATCGCTGTAACAGAGCGATTCGCCAAGGACACCGCCATGCCCGACACCGCACTAGCCGACGTCTTACCGCCCGACCTGCATTACGTCGACGATACCCAACCCGGCCTCACCCGTAAAAAGCTGCGTGGCAAGTTCGCCTATTTCGATCCGGCCGGGCAGCGCATTACCGACCCTGATGAGATCAAACGGATCAATTCGCTGGCAGTGCCGCCGGCCTACACCGACGTGTGGATCTGCGCCGATCCGCGTGGCCATTTGCAGGCCACCGGACGCGATGCCCGGGGCCGCAAGCAGTATCGCTATCACCCGCGCTGGCGCGAGGTGCGCGATGCCGACAAGTACTCGCGCTTGCGTGAGTTCGGCATGGCATTGCCGAAGTTGCGCAAACAGCTTGAAACCCTGCTGGACGCCCCCGGCTTCAGCCGCGACAAAGTCATGGCCACGGTCATCACGCTGCTCGACGCCACATTGATTCGTGTCGGCAATACCCAATACGCGCGGGACAACCGCTCCTATGGCCTGACCACCCTGCGCAGCCGACATGTCGAGGTCAACGGCAGCGCGATCCTGTTCCAGTTTCGCGGCAAAAGCGGCATCGAACACCAGATCACTGTCAAGGATCGTCGCCTGGCGCGCATCATCAAACGCTGCCTGGAAATCCCCGGGCAGAATCTGTTTCAGTATCTGGACGAAAACGGCGAGCGGCACACCGTCAGTTCCCACGACGTCAACAGCTACCTGCAAACCCTCACCGGCGCTGACTTCACCGCCAAGGATTACCGCACCTGGGCCGGCAGCGCACTGGCTTTGGCGGTATTACGCGAACTGCAATGGGAGTCGGAAGCCGAGGCGAAACGGCATGTGGTGGAGATGGTCAAGAGCGTGTCCAAACAGCTGGGCAACACCCCGGCGGTGTGCCGCAAGTGCTACATCCATCCGGCCGTGGTCGAGCGTTTCCTGCTCGGCGCGCTGGCCGAACTGCCACGCCCTAGGGTGCGCAAGGGCTTGCGCTCCGAGGAAGTGGCGCTGGCGATGTTTCTCGAGCAAATGATGGACGCGTCTTGATCGCGGCGGATGGGTGATCTAGGCTAGCCACCTTTCCCCCGTCCGGACGACCGCAGACAGTGAACAATCAAGCCTTCTGAAAATGTAATCGCGATAAGCGCTGAATAGCGCCTGTCAATCTTCACGACATTTTTCGGAGGTGCCGATGACTCACGTCTCGCGTACGCCTGCCCTCGTCTCCCTGAATCAAACCAGTTTTCAGTTCGCTAATGGCGAGACGATTTTCAACGACCTGAATCTGCAATTCGATCACACCCACACAGCCATCGTCGGGCGCAACGGCGTCGGTAAAAGCGTGCTGGCCAAGCTGATCGCCGGGCACTTGCAACCAACTGCCGGCAGCGTGACGTGCTCGGTTCCATTGGCCTATGTAGCGCAAACATTCACCACCGAAGCGGGACAGACCGTGGCCGACGCCACGGGCACCGCGGCCGCTCTTTGCGCATTGCAACGGCTGCAGTCTGGCGAGGCGGCGGCGGAAGATTTCGATATCGTCAGCGAGCGCTGGGATCTGCCCGAACGCCTGCGCCAATCGCTGGATAACGCCGGTCTGCCGGACATTGCTCCCACGGATCTGACCCTACCGCTAAGCGGTGGCCAGCAGGCACGGCTGGCCTTGATCGGGGCGTTTCTGAGTCCGGCGCGCCTGTTTGTGCTGGATGAGCCGACCAATCATCTCGACGGCCACGGCCGCGACTGGTTGATGAGCGAACTGGAACGCTGGCGCGGCGGATTGATCGTCGTCAGTCACGACCGGCAATTGCTTGAGCGCATGCAGCGTATCGTCGAGCTGACGCCGCTGGGTGTCACGGTGTACGGCGGCAATTTTTCCGCTTACCAGCAGCAACGGCAAATCCATCAGGCAGCGGCGCAAGCGGCGCTGGATCAAAGCCGAACCGAGCGCCGGCGCGAGCAGCAGCGCTTGCAAAACGAGCACGACACCATCCAGCGGCATGCCGCCCGCTCACTGCGCAATGCCAAAACCGCCAACGTCTCGGGCTTCGAGCGCGCCGGCCTGAAAGGTGCCGCGAGGCAGATCATGGGCCAGGTGCGTCATGGTCATCAGCAGCGCAAATCCGAACTCGATGCGCAGGTGCGCGATGCCTACGCCAAAGTACTCCCGGACGATGTGGTGCTGATGAACCTGCCCGGCAGCGCAGTGCCTGCTGCGCGCAAAGTCTGTACGCTGATTGATGCGTGCGTGCCATGGTTGCCGGCGCAGCTGTTCAACATCGCGCTGAGCGGGCCAGTGCGCGTCGCCGTCAATGGTCCGAATGGCTGCGGCAAATCGACGTTGCTCAGGATGCTCGCGGGTCAACTGCATCCCGCCAGCGGCGAATGCATCACCCATGTTCCCGTGGCTTATCTGGACCAGCATCTGAAGCTGCTGGATGATCGTCTCAGCGTCATCGAGCAACTGCTCGCGCTGCAGAGTCCGTTGAGTGAAAGTGCATTGCGCGGGCATTTGGCTCATCTGCAACTGGACGTGCAACGGGTCACCCGACCGAGCGCGTCACTGAGTGGTGGCGAACGCTTGAAAGCCGCGCTGGCGGTGGCCTTGTGGGGCAAGACGCCTGCGCAATTGTTGCTGCTCGATGAGCCGAGCAATCATCTGGATCTGGCATCGGTTCAGGCTTTCGAGCAGGCATTGCAGACGTTTCCCGGCGCAATTGTTGCGGTTTCCCACGACACTGAGTTTCTACAGGCGTTAAAACCGACGCACCACCTGGATTGGCATGCCACAGAGTGGCGGCTGCAACCGACGAACTGACTGGCTATTTTTTGCACGATTGGCCAAGGCTTCTATAGTTGATCTGACACCTATTTGCTGTGGTGACGCCATGGAAGACATCTTTGTCGTGAAGCGCTGCAACAAGATCATCATTCACGGCCGCCGCGCCGGGGAAAGCCAACATGAACCCGCTGAGGCCAGCAGCTGGTTTCGGATCAACGACACCCGCACCGGCGGCTTCATCGGCGACGGCTACGATCTTGAGGAAGATGCCCGACGCGAATGCCGACGGCTCAATGCGGCCAGCTCGCCGCTGCCGGCGCGACAATCGGCCGGCTGATGCAATTGACAGGCGGGGTCTATACTCAAAGCAGCTGACGGACCAGCGCCCCAACGGCAGAGAGCTCGCAGCCCGCGGGCTTTTTGCTGCCTCTCAACGGTTTGTCTGAACGGAGGTGTTCCATGTCCGAAAAAGAGTCCATCACCACCCTCCTCACCCTGCTCGACTCCCGTCAGGCTCGCCTGGCGGCGGCCTGCAAGGAAATCGCCGACTGGGTCGATCATCAAGGCGGCCATCCGACTGCCTTGCGCATCCGCGACCGACTGAACGACATCGAAAAAGACACACCGCTGATCCGCAGCACCCTGTCGTCGCTACAACCGGTCGAGCGGCCACTGCCACGTTTCAGATGACTGCACCGCGATAAACGACAGCTAACCGGCGTACCGTCTGGCCGATGTACCGAACGCCCCGAGGTGTGGGCGGTCAAAACCTGTACACGTCACCCAGGAGACGGTTCATGGTTATCCATTTCAAAACAGAAGGACATCTGGCTTGTGGTCACAAGGGCGACAACCTTGCCTCAAGCCTGGAACTCAATCGCGTCAAATGCCGCAGCTGCCGCAACACAGACGCCTACAAAGAAGCACGCAAGATCCAGCGCAATGCCGCACGCCGCGCAGCGCGCCACACCAAAACTGATCATGGTGCGTCGAACTGGCGTTCGGAGTGGATCGAACGCCTGACCGCGCTGGCCGGGCCGCAGCGCCTGCCAAGGGGCTTTTTCGGGCAAGCGTTCGTATAACCGATTGATGTCGTGTTTTTAGTCCATCACTCGACGTGAATTGCCACGAATTCACCGCTCGAACCCATCAATGCCCTGGCCTTATCGTCAGGGCTTTTTGTTGAAAACTCCGGTTCGAGCAGCCCGTAGCCCTGAGGCAAGCTTGCAAATAGGCAACGCGCCCTCATAACCAGAACCATATCCACCGTCACCGAGAGGCAAAAAATCATGACCGGACAAACCGAAACCGCGATTCTCGCCGGGGGCTGCTTCTGGGGCATGCAGGACCTGCTGCGGCGTTATCCCGGCGTATTGCAGACGCGAGTCGGCTACAGCGGCGGCGATGTACCGAACGCCACCTACCGCAACCACGGCAACCACGCTGAAGCCATCGAAATCATCTTCGACCCGGCGGTGGTCAGCTACCGGCAGATCCTCGAGTTCTTCTTCCAGATCCACGATCCGAGTACGCCCAACCGTCAAGGCAACGATCTCGGCCCCAGCTATCGTTCGGCGATTTATTATCTCAACGAACAACAGCGTGACATCGCCGAAGACACTGCTGCGGATGTCGACGCATCCGGGCTGTGGCCGGGACGCGTGGTCACCGAAATCGAACCGGCGGGGCCGTTCTGGGAAGCTGAACCTGAGCACCAGGACTACTTGGAGCGGATCCCGAACGGTTACACCTGCCATTTCATCCGCCCAAACTGGAAGCTGCCGAAACGCAGCTGAAAACACACCTGCGTAATCACTCAACGCACGGCGCTGGCCTCAACTGAAGGCCGGCACTTGCGCACCTCTGGAATCGATCATTTTGGTGAGCCTTCCGTAGCACAGTTCAAGCGCCCGAGGATGAACATACGTTCATCGCAAGCATGGCTCAATGCGTCTAGCCTGCAGGTTCCAACATAGTGCCTACAGGAGTACCCCACCATGTTCTCGCACGAAAGCCTCCCGCTGATTGCCATTTTCACCATCATGCTACTGTGCGTACTGGCTGCGTTTTTGCACCCGGTACATGCATTCTTCAGCTGGCTGCGCAGGCGCAAGGAACGATCAAACGCCCAGGCTGCAAAAGAGGTTGATTCGCGCTGAATGTGTTCCCTCAACTGGCCCGGGTATGCCTGGGCTTTTTGTTTTCTGGCCGAACAGCAGGTACAAAAAAGCCCAGCGCGGGGCTGGGCCTGATTTTTCGTCAAGGTTAAAAACATCGCCGCCATCTTGCCGACGTTAAAGTCCATGCCGATAAACAGCGGCTCACCGGGCAGCACAGTGTCGAAGCACTGGTTCAGCTTGCGGTCGTAAGCGTGGTAGATCGACCCGGACTGCTGCCGCAACTCTCTTCGGATGCGTCGCGATTCCAGAAGAGACCTGGACCAACTTGGGTCCGTCTAATCTCGTCACCGAGGCTGGAAAAATTGTTTGCTACACAGATGCCAACATTATTGATGGCAAGCGGATTGTGGGTACTCTGTGCGCCACTCCGCGCTCGGGCTTTCTGAGCGATGGCGAGCCACAAGTTCTCGCAGGCGTGAACTACCGTCAACCGTTCCGAATAGACCTCAGTAAAGCCACAAAGGGCGAACAACTGCCATTCGGTGACAAGACGGGCCTTCTTGAATGCGAGCCAGATGAGGCCGACGGGGCAAAATCCACCCCCGTGAAATTCTGCAAGGTAACAATCAACGGACAGGCTCTAGTCAGCGCTAAGATTACCTTCGCATACAAGTAACCAAGTCAAAGCCGCAGTATCCCTGCGGCACGCCTACCGCACCATCACCATTCCGAACCACTCTTCAATGATCCGGCGCATGACTGGCTCTGTCAGGATTGCGGATGTTTTTTCGCCGGCGATCACTGAACGCACAAGGTCACAGGGCAGCACGTGGACAACGTCTTCAGCCGTTACCGTCAGGTGTGATCGCTGATCCGCAATGTCATGAATTTATGCGGTCATGCGCTGCTCCCGTGTCGCGACACAATTTGCTGATTCGCGAAACGTGTCGCGACCTGGAAAATTGGAATTCTTCACTCCAGATAAACAGCTACCATTCATTTCTTTCGAACGGAATCGACCAATGACCTTCAGATACATTGTTTTGATGCTCGCGGCCGCTTCAGTGACCGGGTGCGGAACAATCAACACGACCTTCCGGGACGATGCCGTGGCTAGCAATAAACTGGCTCGTTGGCATTCCCATTGTGACTCGGTTCCGCGAATCTACAGCGGTACAGTCTTTAATTACTGCACGCTAGACGCGGAACCACGGCGAAGCACTGGTTTCGATGGATATCCTGCGCCCGCACTTATTGTTCTCGACATGGGGCTCTCAGCGGTTACAGACACTGTCGTGCTGCCCTATTCCATCTACCTGCAGAACAAGCACGGCGATATCAAGAAGGCTCGTTTCGAGTAGCAACTACACTGACTACTTCGATGAGATGGTGGCGTGACCTACTTGCCGCGCCGCTCGATCCCGCCCGGCGCCTTTTCACAACGCATGCAATGCTCACAGTTTAGCGTTCGGCACAGCCAGGCCTTCACCCGCCGCCACCAGATGACCATGAAGATGTGACGCATACCGGCAAGGGCCAGCGAGACGTGAAGCGTGATCCCGGCGGTGGTCGGGCCGATGATGAAGATGTTCTGGTTGCGGCTCATCACCACAAACCCGCTGATGGCGATCGCTGAATAGATCAGCTTGCCGAGGATTCCGTCCCGCACTCGACCGCTCAGAACACACCAAGTCGCCCACAAGGCAATAAAGCCGCAGGCGATAGAGTTGATAGTTCAAGACTCATGGTGGATTGCCTCCCCCGAACCGCTGGCGAATGAGCACCCGGAGGTCAGCGGCTCTGATGGCTCGGTTGATGGCCGCAAGAGCGATCCGCCGAAGGTGCCCAGCAGGAAGCCAATGCCGCGACAATCTTCGGCTCAGTCACACCCAGATAGGTGCTGACCTTGCTCGTCAGGTACAGCGAGCAAGCGATGCCGGTGATCAGGAAGATCAGCCAGGCGTGCCAGTCGGCCAGATCGTCTTTGTGCCACCAGCTTGCGACGACAGCGCCGACCAGTCCTGCGATCAGCAATTCAAACCTGTCGATCTTGTCGAGCAGGCGCTGCAATAACTCCATGCACTCGACTCCTTAAATGCGAATGGCTATCCCTGCGGAAAAACTGGTTCAGCGCTTGTTGGAACTAGCCAGAAACATCCAGCCAAAACAAGTTGTGAAAAGCCCCCGAGGCTCCAAGGTGCCAAAGCCTAAGACGTGGGTCCAAAGCACAGCGGTGCATGCTCATGTTTCAACGGGCAGGGTAATCAAGGCCGCCAAAACGAGAAGACCTTGAAAGGGATGGTTCTAAGAGCGGGCTTTGGGATGTAGACCAGGTGCTACCAACTTTTCCGAGAGCTGATTATCTGCTGGCATCTATCAGCCATCTCCGGGAGTGATACAGCCACATCAGACAGCACTCGATCCATCTCGCGCTCGTCCAGAAACGGGTAGACGTCGAGATTGAGAGCGATCTGAACCTTGCGCAAATTGGTGCCTTCTACCAGCCAACGCTCAATAGCGCGAGTCATCGCTGATCCGTTGTCCTCCGTCTGCCAGGCAAGAAAGTCGAAGAGCCGGGCCACCTGCATGAAAGAGATTGAATCGGGAATATCGGCAAAAAGCCGGTCAGCCAGATTTTCCTCCCCAAACTCAAGGACGACTGCCCGCGCAGCGCTGAACGCTTCAGTGTATTCCGGCTCGCTGCTCTCTGCTGCGATCACGTTCAACGCCCTTTCAACAACCTGATGCATAGCAATTGCGCGCTCCGAAAAGGAGTTCGATGCTACCAGCCTTCAGCGCTACAGGCTAAACAACCAGCGCCACGACAGCCTGTCGTTAACTACCCGATCCTCTCTATGAGAGCGCATCGGGGTGTGATCTGAGGCCAAGCCTCAGGCGGCGGATGTGCCAACAGGAAGTCTTCAGGACTGCCCCATCCGCTTAATGCCGGTTGAGCCCCGGCCAGATCACACCCCGATGCGAAAGAAAACTGTGGCCTACTCCCGCCCCTTTGCATCTCGGTAATAGCTATCACATATCACTTCAAGTAATTCTTGGGTGGCCTCGGTCCGCATACGTACAACCATTTGCTCAAGCTCCGCTTTGTGTTTTGGCTGCGAGGAGAATTCCCGAATGTCGTTTGCTAATTGAGTCGACATGTGTGGATGTAGCGATATGAATTGCTCTAAAGAAAGCTCCTTTTCTGGATGCTTCTCTCCGCAGACTTGGTAGAGAGCTGCACCACCGACGGCCATCTCATGTTCGCTGGCAGCATGTGCGGTCGATGCAAGAGTGCAGCCAATAAGTGCGGCGAACACGCCAATACGCGATCTTTCCAACGGCATTTCATACTCCAGCATTCATGTTTGGCATCAATGCCGACGCAAGCCTATCGGCTTAGCCCCTTCATTTCTTTAACCCCTCCCCGCTGCCGACACCACTCGAATGCACTCCCTCTCGCCTGCACTATGTATGTACCGGAGACATGGTGGACAGGTGTTCGGAGACATGGTGGACACTTTTTAATAGACACATTGCTCATCGCCAAGGAGATGACCTGTGTCTTGGGAAGAGGTGCACGACAAGGCTGACGCCGGACTGCGCGATGCCATGGACTTGGCCTATTTGACTGGCCAGCGAGTAACAGACACGCGGCTTATGGATGAACGAGACGTGCGCGACGGCCAAATCTGGGTGCTCCAGGGGAAAACGAAGGCCAAACGACGGATTGAGGTAACCGGTGAGCTGAAAGTTTTGATTGATCGAATCATGGCTCGGAAGTCCGGACACAAAGTCCGCTCGACGCGGCTGATCGTGGCAGAAAACGGCACTCCGATGACGGAGGCAATGTTGCGCAGGAGATTTGATGTGGCCAGGGAGGCAGTTGGTGTTGAAAAGGCCGAGTTTCAAATGCGTGATTTACGCGCCAAGGCTGGTACTGATAAGGCTGAATCGAGCGGCGACATCATGCGGGCCAAGGATCAACTTGGGCATACCACCGTAGGGATGACAGAGCAGTACATTCGCAATCGAAAGGGTAAAAAGGTCATGCCCACAAAGTGAATTGCGAACCAATGTCAGAATTGCGACCCGGAAACAAACAAGGGTTTGCCTCAGCTTTCGCCCGCAAACCCTTGATTTAAGATGGTGCCCGAAGCCGGAATCGAACCGGCACGCCCTTACGAGCGGGGGATTTTAAGTCCCATGCGTCTACCAGTTTCGCCATTCGGGCGGTAGCGCTGTTGTAGTGCTCAAATCAGTCGGCAAGAGAATCTGACTTTGTTGAGCCTTTGAAGCAGAGCGGGAAATATATACATCACGTCCCGGTGAAGCAAGTTCACAGTGGCTGATTTCAAGACTAAATCTTGCAGTGCACTGAAAATAAAAAAGCTCCGTAAATCATGGATCTACGGAGCTTGTTTATAGTGGAGGCCGAGGTCGGAATCGAACCGGCGTAGGCGGATTTGCAATCCGCTGCATAACCATTTTGCTACTCGGCCTCAAACGATCGCTGTTTAGTAGCACAACAACAACCGCGTACAAACTTGGAGCGGGAAACGAGACTCGAACTCGCGACCCCGACCTTGGCAAGGTCGTGCTCTACCAACTGAGCTATTCCCGCTTGGTGTGGCGCATTCTATAGATTTCAGATGCCCCGTCAACCCTTTGATTCAAAAAAGTTTTATTTCTTTTCAACGTCGGTTTTCAGATGCGGCCAGGCGGCCCGCAGGTATTGAACCATCGACCACAACGTCAGGCCCGCCGAGATCATCAGCAAGGCGTAACCCAGCAGCACCCAGAAGCTGAAATCGCGGGGATTGGCCAGCAGGATCACCAGCGCCAGCATCTGCGCCGCGGTTTTCCACTTGCCGAGATTGGACACTGCTACATGAGCGCGGGCACCGAGTTCGGCCATCCATTCACGCAAGGCCGATACGACAATCTCGCGGCCGATGATGACGGCTGCGGGAAGTGTCAGCCACAAATTGCCGTGTTCCTGAACCAGCAGTACCAAAGCGACTGCCACCATCAGCTTGTCGGCAACCGGATCGAGAAACGCGCCGAACGGCGTGCTTTGTTCAAGGCGGCGGGCCAGATAGCCATCCAGCCAATCAGTTGCCGCCGCAAAGGCGAATACCGAAGCGGAGGCCATATAGCTCCACTGGTAAGGCAGGTAAAACAGCAAAATGAAGATCGGGATGAGCAGGACGCGGAGAACGGTAATCAGATTAGGGATATTCATCGGCACAACTGGCTACGAGGTGAGTTGGCATTCTACTCGCTATGCAGGTTTGCATAAATCGACTCTGCGAGCTTTTTACTGATCCCCGGTGCTTTGGCGATCTCTTCGATGCTTGCACGAGACAGCTCCTGCAATCCACCAAAATGTTTCAACAAGTCCCGACGTCGGGTCGGCCCGACACCCGCAACGCCTTCCAGCGTCGAGGTGCGGCGGGTCTTGCCGCGCCGCGCACGGTGGCCGGTGATTGCGAAGCGGTGCGCCTCGTCACGAATCTGCTGGATCAGGTGCAACGCCGGGGAATCGCCACGCAGCGTGAACTCATGCGCGGCATCATTGAGATACAAAGTTTCGAAGCCTGCCTTGCGTGTTGCACCCTTGGCCACACCCAGAAGAATGAGATCCGGCACCGCCAGCTCGTTGAGTACGTCGCGGGCCATCGACAACTGACCTTTGCCGCCGTCCACCAACAGAATGTCCGGCAGCTTGCCCTCGCCATCCTTCAGTTTGCTGAAGCGCCGGGTCAACGCCTGGTGCATGGCTGCATAATCATCACCCGCCGTGACGCCTTCAATGTTATAGCGACGATAGTCGGATTTGATCGCGCCTTCGGGGCCGAACACGACACAGGATGCGACGGTGGCCTCACCACTGGAGTGACTGATGTCATAGCACTCAAGACGCTGCGGCGGCTCATCCAGGTTCAGCACTTCTGCCAGCGCATCGAAGCGCGCAGCCGTGTGTTGACGATTGGCCAGGCGTGCGCCCAGCGCTTGCTCGGCATTGGTGACCGCCAACTGCTGCCAGCGCGCCCGTGTGCCACGCACCCGAAGGCTGATGGTCAATTCACGACCGCGCAACTCGTGGATGGCTTCGATCAAGGCCGTGGCATCTTCCGGCACCACGTTGACGATCAGTTCGCTCGGCAGGTCGCGCTCCGGACTGCTGATGTAGTACTGACCGAGGAACGCCGCCATGACTTCAGCGACCTCCTCCTCGATACCCACCTGCGGAAAGAAGTTCTTGCTGCCCAACACCCGACCGCCGCGCACACTGATCAAGTGAACGCAAGCGCCGCCCGGGTTGACGAAAGCTGCGATAACATCGATGTCGCCCGTTCCACCTTCCATGCTTTGCTGATCCTGAACACGGCGCAGCAAGGCAATCTGGTCACGCAACTCGGCGGCGCGCTCGAATTCGAGATTGATTGCCGCCTCTTCCATTGCCGTGGACAGCTCATTGGTCAGGGCATGACTGCGCCCCTCGAGAAACATCACCGAATGGCGTACATCCTCGGCGTAGACCTCAGGTTCGACCAGACCGACACAAGGCGCCTTGCAACGCTTGATCTGATATTGAAGACACGGGCGCGTGCGATTTTTGTAATAGCTGTCTTCGCACTGACGGACGAAAAAGGTCTTTTGCAAGAGGCTGAGGCTTTCGCGAATCGCCCCGGCGCTCGGGTACGGGCCGAAATACTTGCCCTTGGCCTTCTTCGCGCCACGGTGGATACTCAGGCGTGGGAATTGGCCGTCAGACAGAAAGACATAGGGATAGGACTTATCGTCGCGCAGCAGAATGTTGTACGGCGGCCGCCACTCTTTGATCAGGGTCTGCTCAAGCAGCAACGCCTCGGTTTCGTTGGCGGTAATGGTCGTTTCGACCTGCGCGATACGCCCGACCAGCGCAGCGGTTTTTGGCGCCAGCCCGGTCTTGCGAAAATAGCTGGCAAGGCGCTTCTTGAGGTTCTTGGCCTTGCCGACATACAGCAGGCGCGCATCGCTGTCGAACATGCGATAGACGCCGGGGCGCCCACTGACAGTCGCCAGGAAGGCGCCGGAATCGAATACTTCAGTCATGATCAGGCGCTGGCATCCACCATGCCGTGGCGCACAGCCAGCAACGTCAGCTCGACGTCACTGCTGATCGACAGCTTTTCGAAAATCCGGTAGCGATATGTGTTCACCGTTTTCGGCGACAAGCAGAGTTTGTCGGAAATGATCTGCACCTTCTGGCAGCCGACAATCATCAACGCGATCTGGATTTCCCGCTCGGACAAGGCGTCGAAAGGTGAATCGTTGGTTGGCTGGAACGATTTGATCGCCAGTTGCTGGGCAATCTGCGGACTGATGTAACGCTGCCCGGCAAACACCAGACGGATCGCCTGAACCATTTCCGGCAAACCAGCGCCCTTGGTCAGGTAGCCGGCGGCACCAGCCTGTAACAGGCGCGTAGGAAATGGATCTTCCTCGCACACGGTCACCGCGACGACCTTGATGTCCGGGTGGCTGCGCAACAGCTTGCGCGTGGCCTCGAGGCCACCAATACCGGGCATCTTTACGTCCATCAGGACCACATCGGGTTTCAACTCACGGGCCTTGATCAGGGATTCTTCCCCGGACTCGGCCTGTCCAACCACCTGCAAGCCATCGATATCGGCCAGCATACGTGTAATGCCTGTACGAACGAGATCATGGTCGTCGACCACTAGCACCCTAATCAAGCAGACACCTCGCGATATGGTCTTATTGGGATGCCGGACACCTTAGCAAAAAGTGCCAGACAGACCTAGCGGCAAGCATCATTTAAAAAGTTTCAATTCATCATCGAAGGCTTGCCGGCCGTGGGTTTCAGAGCACAAGTGTACCGAAATCGAGCTCCATCCTCAGGAAACACTCGTCCTCACCGCACACCTTGAAGCCTTTTCTCTTATACAGACTTTGCGCCGGATTATTTTTGAATACTGTCAAACGCAGTGCTGACAGTTTTTCGCCGCGAGCCAAAGCGACAACCTGATCAATCGCCCAGGATCCTGCACCTTGCCTGCGAGAGACCTCGGCTATTTGCAGCTCGCGGATGTACAAGGCCCGGCGATCATGACTGAGACTGAAAAAAATCCCACAGGAACTTCACCAAGAAGGACCAGCCAGTTGTCCCGCCCATCCCAGGCAACGTCGAACGCTTCGTCCTGCCACAGCAGCTCGTGGTCAATGTAATAGCGCAGCATGTTCTGGCACGTCAGCTTTCGGGCGAACGCCCGATCTGCCGATTCGGCACGACGCAATGCCCAGGTCACAGGTCTACCGCCACGGGTACTACCCGCCCCTGCCATGCGCCGGCATCACGCCGGGCAATAACCAACACTTCACCCGGCCCTCGCGCCGCCACCACCAGCGTCCCGCTTTCAGACCAGAACGCGCTGCGACCCGCCGATTGCCATCCACCCGTGAGCCCGGCGTGATTGGCCATCAGCACCGCCATTGAGTGGTTTTGGGCATAGCCCTGCAGCAGCGCGCTATCCACGCCGTAGCCTTTTTCCCCGATCAGCACGCCTGCTGCGTACAGGTCGGCACCAAGATTGGCGGCCGCTGCCGTGTGACTGGCGTGGGAAAAGTCAGCGCAGACCGCCAGCGCTACGGTATCGCCGCCTATGCTCAAGGACGAACCACCAGCACCTGGGGCATAGAAAAGCTCTTCGCCACTGTGCAGATGTTGTTTGCTGTAAACCTCAAGAGAACCATCTCCTCCTAATGTCAGCGCGCCGATCAATACCTTCGAACTGTCCCTATCGCGAATCGGCATACCGACGACAGCGGTGAGGCCCAGCTCGCGAGCGCAATCGCGCAAGGGTTGCAGCACAGCATGCTGCGGATCGATTGCCAGGTCTGCGGCCATCTGGCCTTCGTAGCCTGTCAGCGACAGCTCCGGGAACACCAGCAGCTCGACGCCCTGCTCCGCCGCCACGGCCATGAAGCGCAAATGACGGGCGAGGTTCGCCGCCAGATCACCGGCAATGGAGAGCGACTGGGCTGCAGCGACCGTGAACATCGACATGAATCATCCTTGGTGTTTGTGCAAAGCAACCAGTGTGTCACAACGCCTGCAGCACTCAAGCGATAGGTAACCTCCGCAATGGCGATAGCAATTTCTGATTGCTCAGCCGTACGGGCCTCTAGTAAGCTCGGCGCATTCATCGGAGACAAACCATGTTCAACGCCCTCTCACAGCTTCGTTCCGCCAGCGCCCTGCGCTCGGTTGCGGCTGCCCGGGCGAATGACGTTTGCGCTCCTGTCAGCTTTTATTTTGGGTATTGGTTTAGCCACTGGCGCGCCTGATACCCACCGGCGCCCATAAAAACGGGTCGCCTACCAGAGAATTCTCAACCCCCGGTCGGCCTCCCGACCGGGGGTTTTGTTTTTTCAGGCCCCAAATTTTTCAGCAACACACCAGAACTTTGAGGAATCACGACATGAACTACGCCACTTATTACCGTTACGACACTTTTACCGCCTGGCGATTTAGCAACCTCCGCTCGGGACAGCCTGCCGCCTCCGATCGGTCACCCACAGGTGGCAAGCACACACACGCAGCCAATCCGGCCAATTGTCGAACACCCCAGTAGGGCCGAGTGAGCGGGAAACACCCGCCGCCAGCCCAGGAATCCCGAATATGAACTCGTCTGTTTCTGCTCTGCCACTGACCACCCTTGATTCTGCCAACGAAGCACTGACCCTGCGTCTGCCCAGCGCATTGCAGCTCAAACAGCAATTGCCCCTGAGCAATGCCCTCGCCCAGCAAGTCGCAGCCCACCGCCAGGCGGTCCGCGCGATCCTCAATGGCGAAGACCATCGCCTGCTGGTCGTCGTCGGCCCTTGCTCGATTCATGACCCGCGCTCCGCACTCGAATACGCCGAAAAACTTTCCCGCCTGGCCCATGAAATCAGCGACGAGATGCTGCTGGTGATGCGCGCCTACATCGAAAAACCCCGCACCACCGTCGGCTGGAAAGGTCTGGCTTACGACCCGCACCTGGATGGCAGCGACGACATGGCTGGCGGCCTGACCCTGTCGCGTGAATTGATGCTTGAGATGATCCGCCTGGGGCTGCCCATCGCTACCGAGTTGCTGCAACCAATGGCGACCGGCTACTTCGACGACCTGCTCAGTTGGGTTGCTATCGGTGCACGCACCACCGAATCGCAGATTCACCGGGAAATGGCCAGCGGCCTGAACATGCCCGTAGGTTTCAAGAACGGCACCGACGGTGGCGTAGGTGTAGCCGTCGACGCCATGCGCTCAGCAGCACATCCGCACCGACACTTCGGCGTCGACAGCCAAGGACACCCGGCGATCATCCAGACCCCGGGCAACCCCGACACTCATATAGTGCTGCGCGGCGGTCATCACGGTCCTAACTACGATCGCGAAAGCGTCGCCCGGGTACATGCCGACCTGAGCCGACTGAAAATTCCGAGCCGGATCATGGTCGACTGCAGCCACGCCAACAGCGGCAAGGACCCATTGCGCCAGCCCGACGTGTTCAACGAGGTGCTCGAACAACGCCTGCAAGGTGATCGCGCCTTGATCGGCATGATGATTGAGTCCCATCTGTTCGAGGGCTGCCAGCCTTTGAGCCCTGCCCTGCGTTATGGCGTATCGATCACCGATGGTTGCCTGGGGTTCAGCGCGACGGAGCAGTTGCTGTCGAATGCCGCCAAGCGACTTCGAGCCTGATGATCCGAGCAGCCTTTGCGGGCTTATCAAAATCCCGCAAAGGCTGAGTCATCGCTCAGACTTCACCACCGGGTTATGCCCGCACCCGGATGCGTGTTATCTCGGAAGCCTGGCTTACATCATCCAGCCGCTCCACTGAATACGACACCTGCACCACAGTTTCCCGATGCTCTCGCCAGAAACGATAAGGCACGATGAATACCAAGGGCTCGCCTGCAGTTTCCCGGGTGATGTCCCGATCATCGCGGTGACTGAAATACTCACCATCGCATTTCAAGTAAACCAGCTCCCCCTCCTCGGCCTGGGCATTGCCGATCACCACGGTAATGCCATCCTCGGCATCTGCTACCTCCAGTTCGCCATCTTGCGCTTCCAGTACCTGCGGAGCTGCGAGCTCGCCTCGCATCAATGGCGCGATCAGAATTCGCGAGGTTGCAGAGTTCCTCACCTGCGCCGACCTTGATTCCACCCGGTAGCTGACGCTCACCTCCTGCATACGATGAGTGGCGATGCGATCTGCGGGTATCCAGAAAGACAGCGCTTCGCCGACAGCAAACGGCTCCACGAGCAACACATCACTGATCACCGGCAGTCCTTCGACACCTTGCCACGACAGGGTGACCCGGTCCCCGACAGCCATGCGGGCGTAAGGTCGCACGATAACGCCAGTGCCCTGCGGGACACGGGCCGGATCGAGCGTCCCGCCCACCGTCTCTTCAAGGATCGGAGCCAGCAGATCGGGTTCCGGATCACCCACATTCAGCTGCAAACGCCTGGATGACACGGGCTTCTGAAGCGCAACGCTGTACAGCGTCCAGTAAACCTCCAGCGAGCCGCGCTCCAGCGCTGCGATGTGCAAACCCTTTATGACAAAGACGAGTTCCTGACCCACCTGGTTTTCACTGACCGCACGAGTGGTTTCGTGAATATAGGGCAATCCTTCGTCATCCAGTCCTTGCCAGCTCAGCACAAGTTTGTCGCCGCACAACATGTTCGGGTAAGGCGCCACCCTGACGAATGCATGGTCCAGTGAAGGATCAAGCATTCCACCCTCCATAACCTCAAGCATCGGTGCAGGCAGCCACGAGTCTGGAGAGTCTGCCGCCGCAGAGGCGTGTCGATAGCAGAATTCGAAGTGGTCGCCGTCCACCTTCAAACTCAGAAGACGGTGTTCACCGGATTCATCCGCTACAGGGGACATATTTGACGCTGGTACCACAGAAGAATCGCCGGTGGCTTCGTATATAGACATTCGTAGCTCCATTCCTTGGATAAAACGCCGCCGTGAAGGCCGCGTCGAACGAAATCCATTGAACACCATCCAGCGACCGGCGGAAGTCAGCACAACGCCTTCCGTCGGCAGGGTAAATACACCGCATGACGTAGGCTTACGAAGCAGAATCCAGCGATACCGGGCAAAAGATTGCCAAATGTTCCGACTACCCTCTCAAGCAGAAGCGAAAATTCGTACCGCTTTTAGTCCAATTTCCTTTCAGTACAGAGGATTTTTCAGACATCGCCGACCCGCAGGCCTGTTTTACAGTGGCACGCACCAACCACTGACAAGCATCTGCAAAAGAGGCAGGAACATGCAACGGAATGCGACAACCCGCTACCCCATCCTTTTGGTCCATGGCCTGTTCGGGCTTGACCGTATCGGCCATTTCGAGCTTTTTCATGATGTCAAGCAAGCGCTGAGGGAGGCAGGCGGGCAAGTGTTTGTGCCGCAGCTGTCCGCAACCCATGACAACGAAGTTCGCGGCCAGCAATTGATGTTCCAGATCGAGCGCGTTCTGCGAGGCACCGACGCCGGTAAAGTCAACCTGATCGGACATAGCCAGGGCGCGCTGGCATGCCGTTATGCCGCTGCGCTCGCGCCGGAGAAAGTCGCCTCGGTGACATCGGTCAGCGGCCCCAATCACGGCTCGGAACTGGCTGACGCCTTACGCCTGGCGCTGGTTCCGGGAGGCCTGCCGGAGCAGGTGGCGGAGCACGCTGCGACACAGTTTGCGCGATTCCTCTCGCTGCTCAGCGGTCAGCCGGGTCTGCCGCAGGCCGCCGTAGCCGCACTCAATGCCCTGACGACTGCGGACGTCGGGCAATTCAACAAAAAATACCCTCAAGGCCTGCCTTCTACCTGGGGCGGCCAGGGGGCGGAACGGGTCAATGACGTCCACTACTACTCCTGGAGCGGCACGCTGCAGGACAATTTGTTGCAGGCTCTGGATCCAGTGCATTCCGTCTGCCACGCATTATCCAGCCATTTCGTCACGGAGGCCGGACAGAACGATGGTTTCGTGGGCCGTTACAGTTCTCACCTGGGCCGGGTCATCCGCTCCGACTATCCCCTCAATCACCTTGGCAGCTTGCGCCATCCGGGCGGGTTGCGAATACCCGGCGCGGATCCCGTCGACCTCTATGTCGAACACGCGATGCGCCTGAAAGCCGCGCAACTGTAGATGTACGTCAATGTACCGAGTGGAACTTTGCAGAGAAATCGCTTACTGAATCCGGTAGGCTCCACACTTTACTGAAATAGATTGGAGAATTTCCCCATGGCTAAAGCCACTGCCCGCCACATCCTGGTTTCCAGCGAAGACAAGTGCAACGAACTCAAGGCCCAGATCGAAGGCGGTGCTGATTTCGCCGAGGTCGCCAAGGCCAACTCCAGCTGCCCGTCCAGCCGTCAGGGCGGCGATCTGGGTTCATTCGGTCCTGGCCAGATGGTCAAGGAATTCGACACCGTAGTCTTCAGCGCGCCAATCAACGTCGTGCAAGGCCCGGTGAAGACCCAGTTCGGTTATCACCTGCTCGAAGTCACCAGCCGTCAGGACTGATCCGTCGCCTGACTGCTGTCCCAACGGCCCGCCTTTTGGTGGGCCGTTGTGTTTTGGTTACAGGATACGGCTGGCGACTGACGCGCCGCTCGCGTACAAATTGCGCTTATCGATCACCCGGCTTTAAGGCTGACAATGCGACTGGCTTTCCCGACTTTACTGTTCACTGCCGTGGCCCTGCTATTGGGCGCCGCCGGTGTGAACGCCACCCCGCAACATGCGTTGACCGTCTATGGCGAACCTGCCAAATACCCGGCCGGTTTCAGCCATTTCGACTACACCAATCCGCGGGCGCCCAAGGGCGGCACCATGCGCCGCTCGGCGATAGAGATCGGGCATTTCGATCACATCCTGCCTTATATAGATAAAGGCATCGGCGTCACCCAGATCGACGGCATGCTCTATTCGCCGCTGGCCCAGCGCTCGATGGACGAGCCCTACACGGTCTATGGCCTGGTGGCGCAAAAGATGGAGCGCTCGGAGGATGGTCTGTCGCTGCGCTTCTTCATCGATCCCAAGGCGCGTTTTGCCGACGGCAAGCCGATCACTGCCGAAGACGTGCGCTACACCTATGACCTGTTGATGACCCAGGGCAGCCTGCGCTATCGCACGCAGTTCGCCGACGTCAAAGGCGTGGAAGTGGAAGCGCCGCTGACCGTGCGCTTCGATTTCAAGAGCAACGAGAACCGCACCCTGCCGCTGGACATTGCCACCCTGCCGGTGTTTCCCGAGCACTGGTGGAAAACCCGCGACTTCGCCGGTGGCGGTGGCTATGAACCACCACTGGGCAGCGGCCCGTATCGGGTCGGCAAGGTCGACTCCGGGCGCAGCATCACCTTTGAACGCAACCCCGACTGGTGGGGCAAGGACCTGCCGGTCAGTCGCGGCCTGTATAACTTCGATCACTTCAGCATCGAATATTTCGGCGACACCGATGTCGCCCGCCAGGTATTGCGCGGCGGTGCCTATGACTACAACCGCGAGTTTTCCGCCACCGGCTATTCGATCGGTTACGACAGCCCTGCGCTGAGTGACGGACGTTTGCAGAAAGCCCACCTGGCCACCGAGGCCCCGCAATCTGCGCAGGGCTTCGTGTTCAACCTGCAGAAACCGATGTTCCAGGATCGTCGGGTGCGCCAGGCGCTGGCGATGCTCTGGGATTTCGAGTGGAGCAACCGGCAGATGATGCGCAACATGTACATCCGCCAGCAGAGCTATTTCTCCAATACCGCACTGGCAGCCCGCGAGTTGCCGGATACCGCCGAGCTGAAAATCCTCGAGCCGTTGCGCGGGCAGGTTCCCGACGAAGTGTTCACCCAGGTCTTCGAGGCGCCGAAAACCGATGGCAGCGGGCTGATCCGCGACAAGCAACTGCAAGCCCTGGAACTGCTCGAACAGGCTGGCTGGAAACCCGAGGGCGACCAACTGGTCAACGCCGAAGGCGAACCTTTGAGTTTCACCTTTCTGGTCAGCCAGAACGGTATGGATCGCCTGCTTCTGCCTTACAAGCGCACGCTGAAGCAGATCGGCATTGAGCTGAATATCCGTCGCATCGACTCCTCGCAATACGTCAATCGCCTGATGAGCCGTGATTACGACATGATCGTCACCGGCTACCCGGTCAGCACGTCTCCGGGGGGCGAGTTGCTCAACTACTTCGGTTCGATATCGGCCAACGACCCCGGCGCCAACAATTACATGGTGCTGAAGAATCCGGCGGTCGACACCCTGATCAACGGCCTGATCCGCGCGTCGACCCAAAGCGACATGTTGCACTACGCCCACGCTCTGGACCGGGTGCTGCAATGGAACTACTACTGGATTCCCAACTATTACCCGCCGGGCACCTCCACCGTCTGGTGGAACCGCTTCGGCATGCCGGCGATCCAGGCCAGCAATGACGAAGCGATCGAGAGCTGGTGGGAAATCAGCAGTACGCCGCTGACCAACCAGCAGATGACCGCCGAAAAAATCGGCCGTGGCAGACCCGGAGGACCGCACTGATGTGGGCATACATTCTGCGGCGCCTGCTGCTGATCATTCCGACGCTGGTGATCATCCTGCTGGTCAATTTCGTGATCATTCAGGCCGCACCCGGTGGCCCGGTCGAACAGGCCATCGCCCATCTGCAAGGGATCGGCGGTGCGAGTGTCGGCGGCAGTTCCAGCGAAACCATGAGCAACACTTCGCGCGCCAGCCGTGGCCTCGATCCGCAACTGATCAAGGACATCGAAAAGCAGTACGGTTTTGACAAACCGGCGCATGAGCGGCTGTGGCTGATGCTCAAGAACTACGCGCAGCTGGACTTCGGCAAAAGCTTTTTCCGCGGTGCGACGGTCACCGATCTGATTCTGGAAAAAATGCCGGTGACCATTTCCCTCGGCTTGTGGGCGACGCTGATCACCTATCTGGTGTCGATCCCGCTGGGCATCCGCAAAGCGGTGCATCACGGCAGCCATTTCGACATCTGGAGCAGCACCGCGATCATCATCGGCTACGCGATGCCGGCGTTTCTGTTCGCAATGTTTCTGATCGTGGTGTTTGCCGGTGGCACCTCATTGAACTGGTTTCCAGTGCGCGGTCTGGTCTCGGACAACTTCGAATCGCTGTCGACCCTGGGCAAGATTGCCGATTACTTCTGGCACCTGGTGTTGCCGGTGACGGCGCTGGTGATTGGCGGCTTCGCCACGCTGACGATTCTCACCAAGAATTCGTTCCTCAATGAAATCACCCGCCAGTACGTAGTCACCGCCCGCGCCAAAGGCTTGAGCGAGCGCCGCGTGCTTTACGGCCATGTGTTCCGCAATGCGATGCTGCTGGTGGTCTCGGGGATTCCGCAGGCGTTCATCAGTGTGTTCTTTGCCGGTTCGCTGTTGATCGAAGTGATCTTCTCTCTCGACGGCCTCGGCCGCATGAGTTACGAAGCGGCGGTTTCTCGCGACTATCCGGTGGTGTTCGGCTCGCTGTTCATCTTCACCCTGTTCGGCCTCCTGATAAAACTGATCGGCGACTTGTGCTACACCCTGGTCGACCCACGTATCGACTTCGCCGCGAGGAACGCCTGATGTTCAAGTTCTCGCCTCTGGGCCGTCGCCGTTTCGCGCGATTCAAGAAAAACCGCCGTGGCTGGTGGTCGTTGTGGCTGTTTATCGGACTGTTCGTGGTGACGCTGGGCGGTGAACTGATCGCCAATGACAAACCACTGGTGGTGAGCTACCAGAACCAGCTCTACTTCCCGGTCTTCAAGCGCTACACCGAACAGGAGTTTGGCGGGCAATTGCCGTTCCAGGCCGATTATCGCAGTGACTATGTGCAGAACCTGATCCGCAAGGACGGTGGCTGGCTGCTGTTCCCGCCAATCCCGTTCAGCGATGACACGCCCAACTACGACCTCAATCAACCTGCGCCGAGCCCGCCCTCGAAGGTCAACTGGCTGGGTACTGACGATCAGGCGCGCGATGTGTTGGCGCGGGTGATTTTCGGTGCCCGGGTATCGATCCTGTTTGCCCTGATGCTGACCGCCGTCAGCGCGCTGATCGGCATCGCGGCCGGCGCCCTGCAAGGCTATTACGGCGGTTGGGTCGATCTGCTCGGGCAGCGTTTGCTGGAGGTCTGGAGCGGATTGCCGGTGCTGTACCTGCTGATCATCCTGTCCGGTTTCGTCGAGCCGAATTTCTGGTGGCTGCTGGGAATCATGGCACTGTTTTCGTGGCTGGCACTGGTGGATGTGGTGCGCGCCGAGTTCCTGCGCGGGCGTAATCTGGAATACGTCAAAGCGGCGCGCGCGTTGGGCCTGAGCGACCGCAAGGTGATTTTCCGGCACATCCTGCCCAATGCGATGAACGCGACGCTGAGTTACTTGCCGTTCATTCTCACCGGCGCAATTTCCACCCTTACCGCTCTCGACTTCCTCGGTTTCGGCATGCCCGCCGGCAGTGCCTCGCTGGGCGAGCTGATTGGCCAGGGCAAACAGAACCTGCAAGCGCCGTGGCTCGGGCTGACGGCATTCTTCACCCTGGCGCTGATTCTTTCTTTACTGGTGTTCATCGGCGAAGCGTTACGTGACGCGTTCGACCCTCGATCCTGAAGTGTGACCATGACTGATAACCTGATCGAAATCCGTGACCTGAACGTCGCCTTCCATGGCCAGCCGGCGGTGCGCGACCTGTGCCTGGACATCCGGCCCGGCGAGTGCCTGGCGCTGGTCGGCGAGTCGGGCTCGGGCAAATCGGTGACTGCGCATTCGATTCTGCAGTTGCTCCCCGAAGGCGATGCGCAAACCAGCGGCAGCATTCGCTATCGCGGTCAGGAGCTGCTCGGCGCCGATCCGAAGGTCCTGCGTGAACTGCGCGGCAACCGGATCGCGATGATCTTTCAGGAGCCGATGACCTCGCTCAATCCGCTGCACACCATCGAAAAGCAAATCGGTGAAACGCTGCTGGTGCATCGTGGCCTGGGCGGTAAAGCGGCGCAGCAGCGGATTCTTGAACTGCTGGAACTGGTGGGTATTCAGAAACCCAAAGAGCGCCTCAAGGCCTATCCGCATCAACTGTCCGGCGGCCAGCGGCAACGAGTAATGATCGCCATGGCGCTGGCTTGCGAGCCGGAACTGCTGATCGCTGACGAGCCGACCACGGCGCTTGATGTGACAGTGCAACGCAAGATCCTGCTGCTGCTCAAATCCCTGCAACAACGCCTGGGCATGTCGCTGCTGCTGATCAGTCACGACCTCAATCTGGTGCGCAGCATTGCGCAACGGGTGTGCGTGATGAAGGCTGGCGAAATCGTCGAGCAAGCCCCGTGCGAAACCCTGTTTACCGAACCGAAACACCCTTACAGCTGCGTGCTGCTCAACGCCGAGCCGGAAGGCGAAGCCCTGCCCCGCGATGAACGCGAGAACGTGCTGGAGGTGGACGATCTGCGGGTCGAGTTCGTCGTCGGTGGCGGGCTGTTCCAGCGCAAACAATATTTGCGCGCGGTGGACGGCATCAGCCTGAATATCCAGCGCGGCAAAACCCTGGGCATTGTCGGTGAGTCCGGTTCGGGCAAGTCGACCCTGGGCCAGGCGATTCTGCGGTTGCTCGATTCCGAGGGCAGTATCCGTTTTCAGGGCACCGCCCTCGACGGTCTCGATCAGAAGCAATTGCGACCATGGCGTCGGCAGATGCAGGTGGTGTTTCAGGATCCGTTCGGCAGCCTCAGTCCACGTATGTCGGTGGCGCAGATCATCAGTGAAGGGCTGGAGGTGCATTGTCAGTCCAGCGCCGATGAGTGCGATGCACAGGTGATCCGTGTACTCAAGGAAGTCGGCCTGGACCCGGAAAGCCGTCATCGCTACCCGCACGAATTTTCCGGTGGTCAGCGCCAGCGTATCGCAATCGCCCGGGCGCTGGTGCTGAAACCGGCACTGATCCTGCTCGACGAACCGACGTCAGCCCTCGATCGTACCGTGCAGAAACAAGTGGTCGCCCTGCTCCGCGATCTTCAGGAAAAACACGGCCTGACCTACCTGTTCATCAGCCACGACCTGGCGGTGGTGCGGGCGCTGGCGCATGACATGATCGTGATCAAGGACGGCAAAGTGGTCGAGCGCGGTGCCAGCCACGAGGTGTTCGACTCGCCGCAGCATCCTTACACCAAGGAGCTGTTGGCGGCGGCGCATCCGGGGTAGGCATAATCGGCGCTTGCCTTGATACCGAGTCGCGGCCTTCGCGAGCAAGCTCGCTCCCACAGGGATTCGGGTTGTACCCAAATATGGGGTACCCCAGAGAAACCTGTGGGAGCTGGCTTGCCAGCGAGGAGGCTCGAACAGACAACCCAAATTCCGGATCCGCCAACCCATGAACACCACCGAAAGTCTCAAGGACTACCAACGCGTGCGCACGCTGGCGATCCGCTCGCTGTTCGAGATCATCGAGCAGTCCAGCGAAGGCACGGTGATTGTCGATCGTGATGCGAACATCGTCTGGATGAACGAACGCTATGCCCGGCGTTTTGGGCTGGAGTCGGCGAAAAAAGCCATCGGCCAACCCTGCGAAAGCGTGATCCCCGGCAGCTTGTTGCGTGAAGTGGTGCGCACCGGCCGGCCGATCCTGCTGGACATGCAGGACACGCCGAAAGAGCCGCTGGTGGTGATGCGCCTGCCGATCCACGACGATGCCGGGGCGGTGATCGGCGCCATCGGTTTTGCCCTGTTCGATGAATTGCGCAGCCTGTCGCCGATGCTCAAGCGCTACCTGAGCATGCAGGAAGAACTCGCCTCGACCCGCTCGCTGCTGCGGGCGCGGCAGACCAAATACAACTTCGCCCATTTCATTGGCACCAGCAGCGCCAGCCTCGAAGTCAAACGCCGCGCCCGCCGCAGTGCCAGCGCCGAATCCCCGGTGTTGTTGCTCGGTGAAACCGGCACCGGCAAGGAGTTGCTGGCCCAGGCGATTCACAGCGCTTCGCCCCGGGCGCACAAAGCCTTCGTCAGCATCAACAGTGCGGCGATTCCCGAAGCGCTGCTGGAAGCCGAGTTTTTCGGCACTGCGCCCGGCGCGTTTACCGGCGCCGACCGCAAGGGTCGCACCGGCAAGTTGCAGATCGCTCAGGGCGGTACGCTGTTTCTCGATGAGATCGGCGACATGCCGTTGCCGCTGCAGAGCAAACTGCTGCGGGTGCTGCAGGAAAAGGAGTTCGAACCGGTTGGCTCCAACGACGTGATTCAGAGCGATGTGCGAGTGATCGCGGCGACTTCGACCGATCTGCAAGGCGCGATCAAGCGCGGTGAGTTCCGCGCCGACCTGTATTACCGACTTAACGTGCTGCCGATCCAGGTTCCGCCGCTGCGCGAACGTCTCGACGATCTGCCGGCACTCAGCGAGGCGATTCTTGAAGAACTGCGCAGTCAGCATGAGCTGAGTCGCGCAGCGCTGGATCTGCTCGGGCAACATGCGTGGCCGGGCAACATCCGCGAATTGCGCAACGTGCTGGAGCGCGCGGCGCTGCTCAGCGATGACCTGATCCTCACCGAAGAGGATATTCGCGCGGCCATCGGCACCTTTACCCCGGTTGAGCGCCCGTCGGTTTCGACGCTGGAACCGTTGGCGGAGGAGACATTCGCCGAGGCACGGCAGCGGTTTGACCGGCAGTTGATCCAGTCCGCCCTCGCGCAATGTGCGGGCAAAGTGCCGGAGGCGGCGGCTCGACTGGGACTGGGACGCTCGACGCTGTACAAGAAGATGCTGGCCTTGGGCATCGCCGAGTCTCAATAAAGAGACTTAAGTCTCCACAAAAAGACAACAACAAAAGCTTCGCGAGCAAGCCCGCTCACACAGGGGATACTCTTTCCAAATGTGGGAGCGGGCTTGCTCGCGAAGGCGTCAGCCCTCTCAACAAAAATCTCCAGAAGGAGACAACCCTTCAACTCTCAACACGTTGAAACCTATAAAACCCTTACATTTCAATGATTTGAATATCTGGCACAGATCTCGCTAAAGCCTCTCCTGCACCCGCAACACCCACAAAAATAACAATCCCTGGAGACACACCATGAGTGTGATCATTGCCTTGGCAGCCCTCGCGCTGCTGATGCTCGCCGCCTACCGTGGCTACAGCGTCATCCTCTTCGCCCCGATTGCCGCCCTCGGCGCTGTCCTGCTCACTGACCCTTCCGCCGTCGCCCCTGCCTTCACCGGGGTGTTCATGGAGAAAATGGTCGGTTTCATCAAACTGTATTTCCCGGTGTTCCTGCTCGGTGCCGTGTTCGGCAAGTTGATCGAATTGTCGGGGTTCTCCCGTTCGATCGTGGCCGCAGCGATTCGCTTGCTCGGCACCCGACAGGCGATGCTGGTGATCGTGCTGGTCTGCGCCTTGCTCACTTACGGCGGCGTGTCGTTGTTCGTGGTGGTGTTTGCGGTGTATCCATTTGCCGCGGAAATGTTCCGCCAGAGCAATATCCCCAAGCGGCTGATTCCGGCGACCATCGCCCTCGGCGCGTTCTCCTTCACCATGGACGCCCTGCCCGGCACGCCGCAGATTCAGAACATCATCCCCAGCACCTTTTTCAACACCACCGCGTGGGCCGCGCCGTGGCTGGGGGTGATCGGCACGATTTTCGTGTTCTGCGCCGGCATGTTGTTCCTGCAGCGCCAACGCAACAAGGCCCAGCGTGCTGGCGAAGGTTATGGCACCGAGCTGCGTAACGAGCCGGAAACCGCCGAAGACCTGAAACTGCCGAACCCATGGATCGCCCTGTCGCCGCTGCTGGCGGTGGGCATCATGAACCTGCTGTTCACCCAGTGGATTCCGCAGTGGTACGGCAAGACCCACAGCCTCGCGTTGCCGGGGATGGCCACTCCGGTGACTACGGAAATCGCCAAGCTCACCGCAATCTGGGCGGTGCAGGCGGCATTGCTGATCGGCATCTTGATGGTGTTGGTGTTCGGCTTCAAGGCGATCCGCAGCAAACTCGCCGAAGGCAGCAAAAGCGCGGTCAGCGGCGCACTGCTGGCGGCGATGAACACCGCCTCGGAATACGGTTTCGGTGCGGTAATCGCTTCGTTGCCGGGCTTTCTGGTACTGGCCGACTGGCTCAAGCAAATCCCCAATCCGCTGGTCAACGAAGCGATCACCGTGACCCTGCTGGCAGGTATCACCGGTTCGGCGTCGGGCGGCATGAGCATCGCGCTGGCGGCGATGTCCGAACAATTCATCGCGGCGGCGCACGCGGCGAACATTCCGCTGGAAGTGCTGCACCGCGTGGCCGCGATGGCCAGCGGCGGCATGGACACCCTGCCGCACAACGGCGCGGTGATCACCCTGCTGGCGGTGACTGGCCTGACCCACCGCGAAGCCTATAAAGACATTTTCTGTATTACGCTGATCAAGACCCTTGCGGTCTTCGTAGTGATCGGCACTTTCTACGCCACTGGCATTGTGTGAGGTATTCATGACGACTCTTTCGGGCAAGACCGCACTGGTTACCGGCTCCACCAGCGGCATCGGTCTGGGCATCGCGCTGAGCCTGGCCAAGGCCGGCGCCAATCTGATTCTCAACGGTTTCGGTGATGTGTCGAGCGTGATCGCCGAAGTCGGCCAGTTTGGCGGCAAGGTCGGTCATCATCCGGCGGACGTCAGCGACCCGGCGCAGATTGCCGAGATGATCGCTTACGCCGAACGCGAATTCGGCGGCGTCGACATTCTGGTCAACAACGCCGGGATTCAGCACGTGGCCGCCGTTGAGGAGTTTCCGGTGGAGCGCTGGGACTCGATCATCGCGATCAACCTGTCATCGGTGTTCCACAGCACCCGCCTCAGCTTGCCGGGGATGCGCGCCAAGGGCTGGGGGCGGATCGTCAACATTGCCTCGGTGCACGGCCAGGTCGGCTCGACCGGCAAAGCCGCGTATGTTGCGGCCAAGCACGGCGTGATTGGTTTGACCAAAGTGGTCGGACTGGAAACGGCTACCAGTAACGTCACCTGCAACGCGATCTGCCCGGGCTGGGTATTGACGCCGCTGGTGCAGAAACAGATCGATGATCGTGCCGCCAAAGGCGTCGATCCGCAGCAGGCGCAGCATGATTTGCTGGCGGAGAAGCAGCCGTCGCTGGAGTTCGTCACGCCGCAGCATCTTGGGGAATTGGTGTTGTTTCTATGCAGCGAGGCTGGCAGCCAGGTGCGCGGGGCGGCGTGGAATATTGATGGGGGGTGGTTGGCGCAGTAATGCTGCGTCCCTGTAGGAGCGAGCCTGCTCGCGATAGCGGTGTATCAGCCAACATCAATGTTGAGTGTAATTCCGCTATCGCGAGC
>NZ_JASCPO010000220.1:0-9702 GCF_029960145.1 Pseudomonas sp. PS01299
GTCATGCTTTTGGTGGGAGCGGGCTTGCTCGCGAAGGCGTCCGCACCTTCAGAATATCAATGTCAGACACTCCGCTTTCGCGAGCAAGCCCGCTCCTACAGGGGCGGATGCAGTGAATCAGCCCGGCGGCCAGTTCATCTGGCGCTGACCAAGTACGTGCATATGAATGTGATAGACGGTCTGGCCACCTTTTTCATTGCAGTTCATCACCACCCGGAAGCCTTCCTCGCAGCCCAGCTCCAGCGCCAGACGCTGGGCAGTGAACAGAATGTGCCCGGCCAGTGCCTTGTCGTCTTCGGTCAGGTCGTTGAGGGTGCGCACCGGTTTCTTCGGGATCACCAGAAAATGCACCGGTGCCTGAGGGGCGATGTCGTGGAACGCCAGAACCTGGTCGTCCTCGTAAATGATCTTGGCCGGGATCTCCCGGTTGATGATCTTGGTGAACAGAGTATCCACTGCTGTTTTCTCCGTTGTGGGGGCTGGCCTGAGTGTACTCATGGGAAATGACCGCGCCCAGTGTTTTGCCGTAGGACAGTTCAGCGCGGGCAGTAAGCCTTGTTGACCATGCCGACGATGGTGCGATTGAGCCAGCGCGAGCCGAGGCGTGGCAGGAAGGCCAGCCAGCGGTTGCGTCGTCCCGGAATGATGATGGCGCGGTTTTTCTCCAGTGCACGCACGGTGTACAGCGCGACTTCCTCGGGACTCATCAGCAGTTTGCTGTCCTTGAGTTTGTCGCTGTTGAGCTGCGCGGTGCGGAAGAATGCGGTGCGGGTCGGGCCGGGGCAAAGTACCGAGACTTTGACCGCGCTCTGTTTCAGTTCAACCCGCAGCGCTTCGGAGAAGTGCAATACGTAAGCCTTGCTGGCGTAGTAAGTGCTCATCCACGGGCCGGGATTGAACGCCGCCACCGAGGCGACGTTGAGGATCTGTCCGCCGCCCTGCAGCGCCATGCTGTTGCCAATGGCGTGGCACAGGCGGGTGAGGGCGAGGATGTTGACTTCGATCAGGTCCTGCTCGGTCATCCAGTCTTGGGCGAGGAACGGGCCGCAGGTGCCGATGCCGGCGCAATTGACCAGCAGATCGATCTGCCGGTCGCCTTCTTCCAGTTCCAGCAGGAAGCCGGACAAGCGCAATGGCTCGCCCAGGTCGCAGGCGCGGAACAACACCTCCACGCCAAAGCGCTGGGTCAGTTCGATCGCGATACTTTCCAGCTGATCACGCTGGCGGGCCACCAGAATCAGGCTGCGGCCGCGCCGGGCCAGCGCTTCAGCCAGGGCCAGGCCGATGCCGCTGGAGGCGCCAGTGATCAGAGCGTAACGGGTCATGCAATTCTCCATCGCAACAGCTCCGCGCCAGCGACGCAGGTGTCACGGCGGGGAGCGTTGTTCATTCTTTCGCAGAGTCTACAGGGGCCGGGGCCGCTTCGGCTGCATCGTCCACGGAATTCGCCGGTTCAGTCTCGACCTCGACTTCATCGGTGGTGACCGAGCCGCTTTCGTAGCTGCTCTCAAGGTTGCTTTCGTATTCCTGCTGGATCGCCGAGATACCGCCGAGCATGCCGCCGGCAAATACCAGGGCGAAGAACACGATCCACAACGAGCACAGCACTTTGACCGCGGTGCTGTTGGGTGGCGGTGGCGGGCCGTAGCGGTTGGCGCCGGTGTTGCCCGGCACGACCATGATCACCAGCGGGAAGAAGCTGCCCACGAACGGCACCAGGTTCAGCAGCCACAGCCAGCCGGACCAGCCGATATCGTGCAGGCGCTGTACGCTGAACAGAATGCTGACAATGATGAAGCCGAGGAACAGGAAGAACGCGAATATCCCGCCAATGATCAGGCCGGTGGTGGAGTCGCCACTGACCAGTCCGAGAGCGAGCAGGGCGAATATGCCCACGATCGGCAGGGTCACCAGGCTCAGTACCATCGTCCAGGCCAGAAACCGCAGGCGACCGATCCGGCCTTCGACGCTGAAGGGCTTGAGCACTGCGAATGCTGGCAGGTTTTCGCCGACATTGGCCCGAGGTGGCGCATAGGGTGATGCGGGTTCGTTGAAAGTCGCCGGTTGTTCATGCACGTCCGACAGACTCAGTTCGATCGCCGTTTCGCTTTCGATCCGGGCATCGATCCCGGTCTTGCTCAGTGCTTGCAGATAAGTCTGCGCATCGCTGTGGGTCAGGTCGCGTTTGAGGGCGACGGTGCTGCCGTTGAACAGGCGCTCGATGGCGGCAACATCGCTTTTGAACAGGGCCGCCAGATTGAGCTTGGCGGTGGTGAGATCGACGCCGGGCTGCAGAGCACCGTCGAAAACGATCTTGTAATGAGGTTCGCTCATGGTCGGGGCATCCTTGTCGCGAATCAATTGAAAGTCAGCAAGTGTAAGGCCAGTCGGTCGATCACTGGCCTGATTTTTCTCAGCGCGGCCAGCGTTTGGGCAATTGCGCCGCGCGTTCCTGCGCCTGACGATATTCCGCGTCGAGCCGGGCGATCAACTGATCCACACTCGGCAAGTCATTAATCTGGCCCACGCCCTGGCCGGCCGACCACACGGTCTTCCAGGCCTTGGCTTCATCGTTGATCGGTTTGAGCTTGTCACCGAAATTGACCTCGCCCTTGCCTTGCAGCGCGGCCATGTCGAAACCCGCCGCCTCCAGGCTTTGACGCATGAAGCTGGCCGGTACTCCGGAGACTGCAGGAGTATGAATGATGTCCGCCGCCTTGGCCGTCAGCAGCATGTCCTTATAGGCGTCAGGCGCATGACTTTCGGTGGTGCCGATAAATCGCGTACCGAAGTAGGCCAAATCCGCGCCGAGCAGCTGTGCGGCCAAAATCTCATGGCCGTGGTTAAGACATCCGGCAAGCAACAGGGTTTTATCGAAGAATTCACGGATCTCGGCGATCAGTGCAAACGGACTCCAGGTGCCGGCATGGCCGCCGGCGCCCGCCGCGACGGCGATCAAGCCGTCGACTCCGGCTTCGGCGGCTTTCTCGGCATGCCGGCGCGTGGTCACGTCGTGGAACACCAGTCCACCATAGCTGTGCACGGCATCGACCAGTTCCTTCACTGCGCCGAGGCTGGTGATGACAATCGGCACCTTGTGCTCGACGCAGATGTTCAGATCCGCCTGCAGGCGTGGATTGCTGTTGTGCACGATCAGGTTCACTGCATACGGCGCCGGGTTGTCCAGTGTCGCCAGGCCCGCTTCAATCTGCTCCAGCCAGGCCTTGAAGCCGCTGCTTTCACGCTGGTTCAGCGCCGGGAAGCTGCCAACCACGCCGTTACGGCAGCAGGCGAGCACCAGCTCCGGGTTGGAGATCAGGAACATCGGCGCCGCCACTACCGGCAAGCGCAGACGTTGTTCGAGCAGAGCGGGCAACGACATTGGAAATCCCCCGAGGTGTGATGCTGTTATGAAGTTAGAACGGCTTGACCACGACCAGAATTACGATAGCCAGCAATATCAGAACCGGCACTTCATTGAACCAGCGATAAAAGACATGGCTGCGGGTGTTCTCGCCACGGGCGAAGCGTTTTACCTGCGCGCCGCACATGTGGTGGTAGCCGATCAGCAGCACCACCAGGGTCAGCTTGGCGTGAATCCAGCCGCCCATGCTGAAGATGCCCGGATTGAGGTAGATCAGCCAGCCGCCGAAGATCAGCGTGGCGATCATCGCCGGGCCCATGATGCCGCGATACAGCTTGCGCTCCATGAGGCTGAAGCGTTCCTTGCTGATCGCGTCTTCACTTTGCGCGTGATAAACGAACAGCCGCGGCAAGTAGAACAGCCCGGCAAACCAGCACACGACACTGACGATGTGAAACGCTTTGATCCACAGATAGAACATTTTTGGTTATTCCCAGGTTCACGGTAGCCGGGATAGTAGAGGCTTGAGCGTCCGCACGTCACCTTGATGGTTGTCGCAGGGGCGCGCGGCCCCTATTATCGACGGCTTTCCAGTGGGTTCGTTGAGGGCAGGTTTATGGTCAAGGTCGGTATCGTCGGCGGCACGGGTTACACCGGTGTCGAACTGCTACGTCTGTTGGCACAGCATCCGCAGGCAGAAGTGGTGGTAATCACTTCCCGATCCGAGGCCGGTCTGGCCGTGGCTGACATGTACCCGAACCTGCGCGGCCACTACGACGGTCTGGCGTTCAGCGTGCCGGACATCAAAACCCTGGGTGCGTGCGACGTTGTGTTCTTCGCCACCCCGCACGGCGTTGCCCATGCGTTGGCCGGTGAACTGTTGGCGGTGGGCACCAAGGTCATCGACCTGTCAGCGGACTTCCGGTTGCAGGACGCTGAAGAATGGGCCAAATGGTACGGACAGCCACACGGTGCGCCGGCGTTGCTGGACGAGGCGGTCTACGGCCTGCCGGAAGTCAATCGCGAGCAGATCAAGAAGGCGCGTCTGATCGCCGTACCGGGTTGCTATCCAACCGCCACACAGTTGGGTTTCCTGCCGCTGCTTGAAGCGGGTCTGGCTGATACTTCGCGTCTGATCGCTGACTGCAAATCCGGCGTCAGCGGTGCTGGTCGCGGTGCTTCTGTAGGCTCGCTGTATTCCGAGACGTCGGAAAGCATGAAGGCTTATGCGGTGAAAGGTCACCGTCATCTGCCGGAAATTCGCCAGGGTCTGCGTCGCGCTGCCGGTAAGGATGTCGGTCTGACCTTCGTCCCGCACCTGACCCCGATGATTCGTGGCATTCATTCCACGCTCTACGCGACCGTGGTTGATCGTTCGGTGGATCTGCAGGCACTGTTCGAAAAGCGTTATGCCAACGAGCCGTTCGTCGACGTGATGCCGGCCGGCAGCCATCCGGAAACCCGCAGCGTGCGTGGCGCAAACGTCTGCCGCATCGCTGTACATCGTCCGCAGGATGGTGATCTGGTGGTGGTGCTGTCGGTGATAGACAACCTGGTCAAAGGCGCGTCGGGTCAGGCGGTGCAGAACATGAACATTCTGTTCGGCCTGGATGAGCGCTTCGGCCTGTCCCACGCAGGCATGCTGCCGTAACACGTTCGGTAACACAGCAAAAAGGCCCGTTAAACGGGCCTTTTTGCATTCTGGGCAGTTGGTCGGGTTTATTGATATACCGTAACAATAGTTGACCGATTTTCTAGGACAAGCGGATAATGCGCGTCATCACGCATTATGGCGGCGTAACGCCGGGAGATAGTCAGCATGAGCGTCGAATCCTTCACCCCCACGGCTTTGCAATTCACCCAAGGTGCTGCGCACAAGGTGAAGAGCCTGGTCGATGAAGAGGGGAATGATCGCTTGAAGCTGCGCGTATTCGTTACGGGCGGCGGTTGTTCGGGGTTTCAGTACGGCTTCACCTTCGATGAAGATGTGGCCGAGGACGACACCATCGTCGAGCGCGAAGGCGTGAGTCTGGTGGTCGATCCGATGAGTTTCCAGTACCTGGCGGGTGCCGAAGTGGACTATCAGGAAGGTCTGGAAGGTTCGCGCTTCGTGATCAAGAACCCGAACGCCACCACGACCTGTGGTTGCGGCTCTTCGTTCTCGATCTGATCGCACCTCGCTGCGCACAACAAAACGCCGCAGAGCCTTACGGTTCTGCGGCGTTTTTTGTTGCTGGCGTTTTATTCAGTTGGGATAGATGGCGCCGAGTACCCGCAGGCCTTTGGCGCCGGTGACGCTCGGGCGATTGGCGGCAATGCCTTCGAGGCAGCAATGGGCCAGCCAGGCGAAGGCCATTGCCTCGACCCAGTCCGGATCGACGCCGTGAGTGGCGGTGCTGGCGACGGTGGCGTTAGGCAGCAGGTCGGCAAGACGTTTCATCAGCGTAGCGTTGTGAGCGCCGCCGCCGCAGACCAACATTTCCCGCGTATCGGATTGAGCGCTTTGCAGCGACTCGACGATGGTCTGCGCCGTCAGTTCGAGCAGCGTTGCCTGAACGTTTTCAGCAGCGAAGCTCGGCAAACTTGAGAGGTGGTGCTCCAGCCACGGCAGGTTGAACACTTCCCGGCCAGTGCTCTTCGGGCCTTTGGTCACAAAGAACGGGTCGCCGAGCAGAGCTTTCAGCAAGACTGGCTCGACCGTGCCGGTGGCTGCCCACTGGCCGTTGCGATCATAGTTCTCGCCGCGTTGCTGATGAATCCAGGCATCCATCAGCACATTCCCAGGGCCGCAGTCGAAACCGGCTACAGGCCTGGTCGGTTCTATCAGACTGAGATTGCTGAAACCGCCGACATTCAGGACTGCGCGGTTGCCGTTACGCTCTTCGAACAAAGCCTCATGGAAGGCTGGCACCAGCGGCGCACCCTGACCGCCAGCAGCCACGTCGCGGCTGCGGAAGTCGCTAACCACGGTGATGCCGGTCAGCTCGGTCAGTAGTGCGGGATTGCCGATCTGCACTGTGAAGCCACGAGCGGGCTCATGGCGAATGGTCTGGCCATGGCTGCCGATTGCACGAATGGCTTCAGGCTTCAGTTGCTGCTGATCGAGGAGGGTATGGATGCCCTGGGCCGCTAGTTTTACCCAGTGCTGCTGGGCGATCGCCGAGCGGGCAATCTCGTCAGGGCCGCTGGCGCACAAGCCAAGCAGCTCGGCGCGCAGGGTTTCAGGCATGGGGATGTAAAGCGTGGCGATCAGTTTGATCGCCGAGGTCTGCTCGATCAGGGCGATGTCCAGCCCATCGAGACTGGTGCCGGACATCACGCCGATATAAAGAGCCATGGCTTAGCGCTTGCTCGAAGCCAGCATGGTGGCCTTCTCTTGATCCATGCGCGCCATCAGCGGCTGGCTCTGCGCAAGGAAACGTGCGCGCTCGGACTTGGCGATCGGATCTGCCATCGGCAGCTTCTGGCCCAGTGGGTCGACGTGAACACCGTTGACCTGGAACTCATAGTGCAAGTGCGGTCCAGTGGACAGGCCGGTGGTACCAATGTAACCGATCACTTGGCCCTGCTTGACGCTGCCGCCGGTTTTCACGCCTTTGGCGAAGCCTTGCATGTGGCCATACAGCGTGCGGTAGGTGTTGCCGTGCTGGATGATCACCGTGTTGCCGTAGCCACCGCGGCGACCAGCCAACAGCACTTTACCGTCACCGGCAGCCTTGATTGGCGTACCGCGTGGCGCTGCGTAATCGACGCCTTTGTGGGCGCGGATCTTGTTGAGGATCGGGTGTTTGCGGCCCATGGAGAATTTCGAACTGATGCGGGCGAAGTCCACCGGGGTACGGATGAACGCCTTACGCATGCTGTTGCCATCAGCGGTGTAATAGCTGCTGTTGCCTTGTTTGTTGGTGTAACGCACGGCGGTGTAGGTCTTGCCGCGGTTGGTGAAGCGTGCAGACAGAATCGGGCCGGTGCCCACTGCCTTGCCGTTGACCACTTTCTGCTCGTAGATCACGTCGAATTCGTCACCTTGACGGATGTCCTGAGCGAAGTCGACGTCGTAGCCGAAGACGCTGGCCATATCCATGGTCAGGCTATGGGACAGGCCTGCACGGGCAGCGGATTGTGACAGGGAGCTATTGATCACGCCGTGCACGTAAGCCGTGCGAACGGTCGGCTTGGCTGTTACGCGGTTGAATGCGTAGCCCTTGTCATTCTTGGTCAGGGTAATGGTTTCGACGTCGCTTACCTTGCTGTGCAGGCTGGTCAGTTGGCCTTCCGGGTTCAATTCGAACTCCAGCTTCTGGCCGTGCTTGAGCTGGCTGAACTGTTTGGCTTGTTTGTCGCTGGCCAGCACTTCGTGCACAGCAGCGGCTGGCAGACCGACTTTCTCGAACAATGTAGAGAGCGTATCGCCTTTGGAGACGACGACTTCGCGGTGCCCCGGGGCTTTTGATTTCTCTGCAGCCGGAGCTGGGGCAGGTGCGGCTTCAGCGGTTTTCGGGGTTTCTTCGGTGCTGTTTTCGATCTGGGCGAAAGGTGAGGCTGCTGGCTCATTTGTGGCTTGAATCGCGTCAGCAGCGTCTTGATCTTGTGTCAGTTGTTCAGCAGGACTTTCCAGTTCCAGGCTCAGGGTCGTCTTTTTTGCTTCAACATCACTGGAAGGAAATACCAGGAGCGCCAGGCTGAGAAGGGCGGCGATTCCACTTGCGGCAAGCAGGTGGGTCTTCGGGTAAAGCGGTGGCGCTTTAGACGGTTCAGTGGTCATAAGTAATTTTGACTTTGAAAAAAGATGAATTGGAAAAGATGCATGACATGATGAAGATGAAATAACTGTATAAAATATAACCAAATCATCCCCGAAGCAAGTCTACAGACACCCTGTCTGCAGATTGGTGTCCGTGCGCCGGGCAAAACTTGTAATTGGTGCACGATCTTGTATGGTTGGTTCCCTTTGAATCTGAGCCTTGCGGGTCTGTTATGAAGTCGGTTGAAGAGCAGCTAGCGCTGATTAAACGTGGTGCGGAAGAACTATTGGTCGAGTCCGAGCTGATCGAGAAGCTCAAGCGCGGCCAGCCGCTGCGTATCAAGGCTGGTTTCGATCCAACCGCCCCGGATCTGCACTTGGGTCACACCGTGCTTATTAATAAGCTGCGCCAGTTCCAGGAATTGGGGCATCAGGTGATCTTCCTGATTGGTGACTTCACCGGGATGATCGGTGATCCAAGCGGCAAGAGCGCTACGCGTCCTCCTTTGACTCGCGAGCAGGTTTTGGAAAACGCCGAGACCTACAAGTCTCAGGTGTTCAAGATTCTGGATCCGGCGAAAACCGAAGTTGCGTTCAACTCCACCTGGATGGATCAGATGGGGCCGGCGGACTTTATTCGTCTGACTTCGCAATACACTGTCGCGCGTATGCTTGAGCGTGATGACTTCGATAAGCGTTACACCACCAATCAGCCGATCGCTATTCATGAGTTCCTCTATCCGCTGGTTCAGGGTTATGACTCGGTTGCTCTGCGCGCGGATGTCGAACTGGGCGGTACCGATCAGAAGTTCAACTTGCTGATGGGGCGTGAGCTGCAGCGTGGTTATGGTCAGGAAGCTCAGTGCATTCTGACCATGCCGTTGCTCGAGGGCCTGGATGGCGTGAAGAAGATGTCCAAGTCGTTGGGCAACTACGTGGGTATCCAGGAAGCGCCAGGTGTGATGTACGGCAAGCTGGTTTCGATTCCGGATGCGCTGATGTGGCGTTACTTTGAGCTGCTCAGCTTCCGTTCGATGGATGAGATCGATGCCTTCCGTGCGGATGTAGAGGCAGGGGCTAACCCGCGCGATATCAAGATCAAGCTGGCAGAAGAGATTGTCGCTCGCTTCCACGGTGAGGAGGCTGCCGCCAATGCGCATCGCGCTGCTGGTAACCGTATGAAGGATGGTGAGCTGCCGGATGATCTGCCGGAGATCGAACTGGTCTCTGCTGAAGATATGCCGATTGCGGCCGTCCTTAATAAGGCAGGGCTGGTGAAGAACTCGGCGGCTGCGCGTGATTTGTTGGCTTCCGGTGGTGTGCGTGTGGATGGTGAGGTGGTTGATCGCTCCTTTATATATGTGCTGGGCGCGACCCACGTTTGCCAGGCGGGCAAGAAGGCATTTGCACGCATCACGTTGAAATCTGAATAAAGTTGGATTTAGGGGTTGACGGCGAATTTTAGAAGTCTATAATTCGCCCCACTTCCGGCGCAGTCGAAACGGAAAACTCCTTGAGATTCAATGAGTTACGCAGTTTTCGGCAGCGGCTCGCTTCAGTTCATCGAAGCCTGGAAGGAGTTGAAAGAGCGGTG
>NZ_JASCPO010000221.1:0-9667 GCF_029960145.1 Pseudomonas sp. PS01299
CGCGAATTCGGTGTGTCAGCCAGCGATGATGGTGCCTGACATACCGCATTCGCGAGCAAGCCCGCTCCCACAGGGGATTTGTGGTTATTCGTATTGGCTCAAAAGCCGTTCCATCCGCGCCTCGAGGCGGCGTTTGATTTCGGTTTCGATGTGCGGCGCGAAGTCGTCGATCACGTCCTGCATGATCAATTGCGCGGCGGCGCGCAGTTCGCTGTCCAGGTGCAGCAGGGCGTCCGGGCCTTTATCCACAGGTGCTGCCGGTTTGGCAGCAGGCGCCGGGGCCGGAGCTTGGGGCGGTTCGATGGCGGGCGGCGTGGCGTCGACGGCCTCGAACAGCATCGGAATCTGTTCCTGTTCGCCGTCCTCGACCGTGTCGGTCAGCAAGGGCGGTTGCAGGTTGTCATCGCCAAGCAACTGGCGGATCGACTCGAGATCGTCCAGCAGGTGCGCAGGCTTTTGCAGCGGTTTTGGAGTGTCCATCGGCGTACTCAGAGTCGCTGTAAACGGTGGTCTTGCAGAGGATAGCCCTGTTCGCGGTAGAAACGGAAACTCTCCCGTGCCGCCGCGCGAATCGCCGGATCTTCCACCACCACTTCCGCCACGCGGGCGAATTGGCTGGCGAAAGCCGGGACTTTCAGGTCGAGGTTGACCAGCAGATCTTGATGCTCGCCGCAGTCAGCGCCCAGTCCCAGCACGATCAAACCATCCGGCTCGCTCTCGGCAGGGCCGTGCGGCACGAACGTTTCGCCCTTGAACGCCCACAGGCGCGCATCGAGATCGCCACGCTGAGCAGCATCGCTGCAATGCAGGTAGATGCGGTGGCCCATGCGCCAGGCTTTCTCGGTGAGCTTGCAGGCAAAGTCCAGGCGAGCCGAAGGATCGGCGCTGGGCAGGATATAGAAGTCGACTTTGGTCATTGCGGTTCCCTGAGCCTTGAGCGGCGTCACCGCAAAGTGACGCCGCCCAGGTTCATCGGTTTCAGGCTTTGGCGCGGTCCAGCAGGTATTGGGTCAGCAGCGGAACCGGGCGGCCGGTGGCGCCCTTGTCCTTGCCGCCGCTGGTCCACGCGGTGCCCGCGATGTCCAGGTGCGCCCAGTTGAGGTTCTTGGTGAAGCGCGACAGGAAGCACGCGGCGGTGATGGTGCCGGCCTTCGGCCCGCCAATGTTGGCGATGTCGGCGAACGGGCTGTCCAGTTGCTCCTGGTATTCGTCGAACAGCGGCAGTTGCCAGGCGCGGTCGTCAGCAGCTTTGCCGGCGCTGAGCAGTTGCTCGATCAGTTCGTCGTTATTGCCCAGCAGGCCGGAAGTGTGTGCACCGAGTGCAACCACACAGGCACCGGTCAGGGTGGCGATGTCGATCACTGCTTGTGGCTTGAAGCGCTCGGAGTAGGTCAGGGCGTCGCACAGCACCAGACGGCCTTCGGCGTCGGTGTTGAGGATTTCCACGGTCTGGCCGCTCATGGTGGTGACGATGTCGCCCGGACGCGAGGCGTTGCCGCTCGGCATGTTTTCGGCGCAGGCGAGGATGCACACCAGGTTGATCGGCAGCTTCAGCTCGAGCACCGCACGCAGGGTACCGAACACGGAGGCCGCGCCGCCCATGTCGTACTTCATTTCGTCCATGCCGGCGCCAGGCTTGAGGCTGATGCCGCCGGTGTCGAAGGTGATGCCTTTGCCGACCAGCGCGTAAGGCTTCTCGGACTTCTTGCCACCGTTGTATTGCATGACGATCAGGCGCGGCGGCTGGGCGCTGCCCTGGCCGACGGCGTAGAACGAGCCCATGCCCAGGGATTTGATCTTCTTCTCGTCGAGGACTTCGACTTTCAGATCCTTGAACTCTTTGCCGAGGTTCTTCGCTTGCTCGCCGAGGAAGGTCGGGTGGCAGATGTTCGGCGGCAGGTTGCCCAGATTACGGGTGAAGGCCATGCCGTTGGCGATCGCGGTGGCATGGTTCACGGCGCGCTGCACTTCAGCCTGAGCAGCCTTGATGGTCAGCAGGGTGATTTTCTTCAGGGCGCGCGGTTCGGCTTTCTGGCTCTTGAACTGGTCGAAGGTGTATTCGCCGTCCACCAGGGTTTCCGCCAGCAGACGGGTCTTGCCGTAGCTGTCGCGGTTCTTGACGATGATTTCATCCAGCGCCAGCACGGCGTCGCTGCCGCCCAGACCTTTCAGGATATTGAGGATGCCGGCAATGGTTTTGCGGAACGGACGGTCGCCCAGTTCTTCATCCTTGCCCACGCCGACCAGCAGCACGCGCTCGGCTTTCAGGTTCGGCAGGCTGTGCAGCAGCAGGCTCTGACCGACCTTGCCGGCCAGATCACCACGCTTGAGCACGGCGCTGATCGCGCCACCGCTCAGCTCGTCGACCTGTCTGGCGGCGACGCCGAGTTTGCGGCCTTCGCCGACGGCAACCACCAGGGTGGCGGTTTTCAACGTTTCTGGGCTAACGCTTTTTACAACCAGTTCCATGTCCGGATCCCTGAATGAATGGTCAACACACAGGCGTTCGACGGTGTCCGCAGTCGCCTGCTTATAGATAGAAGAGGCGCAGGTCTGTGCCTGCGACGAAGGCGGCAGTTTGAACCTCGCTCACCGCGCCTGACAACCCTCGGTTGTGCGATCTTCAACGGAATCTACGCTTGGGTGAGTGTGCGCAGTGACAGGCGCCCTCAATCACAGGATAATGCCGCATCTTTTTTCGACGGCTCTGCCTTGCGGGTCGCTCGAAACATTTGCTTGTTTGGCCGCCTTAGCCTGACAACCCTGGAGTGTCTGGTTTGATCGTCTTCCGTTATCTGTCCCGTGAAGTAATGTTGACCCTGAGCGCCGTCAGCGCCGTGCTGCTGGTCATCATCATGAGCGGTCGCTTCATCAAATACCTTGCCCAGGCCGCTGCGGGCCAACTCGATCCGGGATCGCTGTTCCTGATCATGGGTTACCGTCTGCCGGGTTTCATGCAACTGATCCTGCCGTTGGGTCTGTTTCTCGGGATCCTGCTGGCTTACGGCCGGTTGTACCTCGAAAGCGAAATGACCGTGCTCTCGGCCACCGGCATGAGTCAGCAGCGTCTGCTGCGCATGACCCTGTTCCCGGCGACGCTGGTGGCACTGGTGGTGGCGTGGCTGAGCCTGAGTCTGGCCCCGCAGGGCGCCAACCAGTTCCAGCTGCTGCTGAACAAGCAGGACGCCCTGACCGAATTCGATACCCTCGAACCTGGCCGTTTCCAGGCGTTGCGAGACGGCACTCGGGTGACCTACACCGAAAGCCTGACCGACGATCGCGTCAACCTCGGTGGCGTGTTCATCTCGCAGAAAAACCTCGGCTCCGATCAGAAGGACCGCGGGATTTCCGTGCTGGTGGCCGAAAAAGGCCGCCAGGAAGTTCACTCGGACGGCAACCGCTATCTGATCCTGCACAACGGCTATCGCTATGACGGCAGCCCGGGTCAGGCCGATTACCGCGCGATCAAATACGACACCTACGGCGTATTGCTGCCAAAACCTGATGCCAGTGACGAAGTCACCGACCGTGACGCGATCCCGACTTCGACCCTGCTGGGCGCCGACGACGAGCGTTCCAAGGCCGAACTGCAATGGCGGATTTCCCTGCCGTTGCTGGTGTTCATCGTGACCCTGATGGCGGTGCCGCTGTCGCGGGTCAATCCGCGTCAGGGCCGTTTCCTGAAGCTGCTGCCGGCGATTCTTCTTTATATGGCTTACCTGACCATCCTGATTGCCGCCCGCGGCGCCCTCGAAAAAGGCAAGATCCCGCCGGCCCTTGGCCTGTGGTGGGTGCACGGGATCTTCCTGGTCATCGGTCTCGGCCTGCTGTACTGGGAGCCGATGCGTCTGAAGCTGGCCAGCCGTCGCAGCGCTGCGCTGGAGGTGGCCCGTGGTTAAACTCGACCGCTACATCGGCAGCAGCGTATTCGTGGCGATCATCGCCGTGCTGGCGATCATTCTGGGTCTGGCGACCCTGTTTGCCTTCATCGACGAGATGAGCGACGTCAGCGATACCTACACGCTGACCGATGTGCTGAGCTTCGTCCTGCTCACCGCGCCGCGTCGCCTGTACGAAATGCTGCCGATGGCCGCGCTGATCGGCTGTCTGATCGGCCTCGGCAGTCTGGCCAGCAGCAGCGAACTGACGGTCATGCGTGCCGCGGGTGTGTCCATCGGGCGCATCGTCTGGGCCGTCATGAAGCCAATGCTGGTGTTGATGCTGGCCGGCGTACTTATCGGCGAATACGTGGCGCCGGCCACCGAAAGCATGGCCCAGGCCAATCGCTCGCTGGCGCAAGGCAGCGGCGACGCGCAGAGCGCCAAGCACGGCATGTGGCACCGTCAGGGTGAGGAATTCATCCATATCAACGCCGTGCAACCCGACGGCCTGTTGTATGGGGTGACCCGCTATCACTTCGACAAAGAGCGCCACCTGCTCAGCTCCAGCTTCGCCAAGCGTGCGGAGTTCGACGGCAAGCGCTGGCTGCTCAGCGACGTGACCACCACGGTCTTCCACGAGCGCAGCACCGAAGTGGTGAATGCGCCGAGCGAGGAGTGGGACGTATCGCTGAGCCCGCAATTGCTCAACACGGTGGTGATGGCGCCCGAGGCGCTGTCGATTTCCGGTCTGTGGGGCTATATCCACTATCTGGCGGATCAAGGCCTGAGCAATGGCCGCTATTGGCTGGCATTTTGGGTCAAGGTGTTGCAGCCGCTGGTCACCGCCGCGCTGGTGCTGATGGCGATCTCCTTCATCTTCGGTCCGTTGCGCTCGGTCACCCTCGGTCAGCGAGTGTTCACCGGTGTGCTGGTGGGCTTCACCTTCCGCATCGTCCAGGATCTGCTTGGCCCTTCGAGCCTGGTGTTCGGTTTCTCGCCGCTGTTCGCGGTGCTGGTGCCAGCCACGGTCTGTGCGCTGGCGGGTGTGTGGTTGCTGCGACGGGCCGGCTGATGGCCGCGTTGTTGCCAACGCTTTAACCGCGAAAACGCCTCGGTCGACAGATCGGGGCGTTTTCGTATGCAATCGGGGTGACAGGCGAACGTGACGCTTGCGCCGTGTATCAGGTACAATTCCCGGCTATTTTTCGGCGGGCCAAGCCTGCAGCCTTTTTGAGTGTTGATCCGTGAGTGATTTGAGTCATATCCGCAATTTCTCCATCATCGCCCACATTGACCATGGCAAGTCGACGCTGGCTGACCGTTTCATCCAGATGTGCGGTGGCCTGGCCGAGCGTGAAATGGAAGCCCAGGTACTGGATTCCATGGATCTGGAGCGCGAACGCGGGATCACCATCAAGGCCCACAGCGTTACCCTCTATTACAAAGCCAAAGATGGCGTCACCTACCAGCTGAACTTCATTGACACCCCGGGCCACGTCGACTTCACCTACGAAGTCAGCCGTTCCCTGGCCGCGTGTGAAGGGGCGTTGCTGGTGGTCGATGCCGGTCAGGGTGTTGAAGCCCAGTCCGTGGCCAACTGCTACACCGCCATCGAGCAAGGCCTCGAGGTCATGCCGGTGCTGAACAAGATCGACCTGCCACAGGCCGAGCCGGACCGCGTCAAGGACGAGATCGAGAAGATCATCGGCATCGACGCCACCGACGCCGTCACCTGCAGCGCCAAGACCGGCCTGGGTGTCGACGAAGTGCTCGAGCGTCTGGTCGCGACCATTCCTGCGCCGACCGGCAACATCGAAGATCCGCTGCAAGCGCTGATCATCGACTCCTGGTTCGACAACTACCTGGGCGTTGTCTCCCTGGTGCGCGTGCGTCATGGCCGCGTGAAGAAGGGCGACAAGATCCTGGTGAAATCCACCGGCAAGATCCACCTGGTCGACAGCGTTGGTGTATTCAATCCGAAGCACACTGCTACCGCTGACCTCAAGGCTGGCGAAGTGGGCTTCATCATCGCCAGCATCAAGGACATTCACGGTGCACCGGTCGGTGACACCCTGACCCTGAGCTCGACTCCAGATGTACCGGTACTGCCCGGCTTCAAACGCATCCAGCCACAGGTTTACGCCGGTCTGTTCCCGGTCAGCTCCGACGACTTCGAGGACTTCCGCGAAGCGCTGCAGAAACTGACCCTGAACGACTCGTCGCTGCAGTACACCCCGGAAAGCTCCGACGCACTGGGCTTCGGCTTCCGTTGCGGGTTCCTCGGCATGCTGCACATGGAGATCATCCAGGAGCGCCTCGAGCGCGAATACGACCTGGATCTGATCACCACCGCGCCAACGGTAATTTTCGAGCTGGTGCTGAAAACCGGTGAAACGATTTACGTCGACAACCCGTCCAAACTTCCGGATGTGTCGGCCATCGAAGACATGCGCGAGCCAATCGTGCGGGCCAACATCCTGGTTCCGCAGGAACACCTGGGCAACGTCATCACCCTGTGCATCGAGAAGCGCGGCGTACAGGTTGACATGCTGTTCCTCGGCAATCAGGTGCAGGTCACTTACGACCTGCCGATGAACGAAGTGGTCCTGGACTTCTTCGACCGTCTCAAATCCACCAGCCGCGGCTATGCTTCGCTGGATTACCATTTCGATCGTTACCAATCGGCTAATCTGGTGAAACTGGACGTGCTGATCAACGGTGACAAGGTCGACGCCCTGGCGTTGATCGTGCACCGTGACAATTCGCACTTCAAAGGTCGCCAGTTGACCGAGAAGATGAAAGAACTGATTCCTCGTCAGATGTTCGACGTGGCCATCCAGGCTGCCATTGGCGGTCAGATCGTCGCCCGGACCACCGTCAAGGCACTCAGAAAGAACGTATTGGCCAAATGCTACGGCGGTGACGTAAGCCGTAAGAAAAAGCTGCTTGAAAAGCAAAAGGCCGGTAAGAAACGCATGAAGCAGGTCGGCAACGTGGAAATTCCACAAGAAGCCTTCCTTGCCGTGCTCAGGTTGGAATAGTCAGGTCCTATGTCACTAAATTTCCCGCTGTTGCTGGTCATCGCCGTGTTGGTCTGCGGCCTGTTGGCGTTGCTCGATCTGCTGTTCCTGGCGCCGCGTCGGCGTGCTGCCATTGCCTCTTATCAAGGCAGTGTCAGCCAGCCCGAGCCCGTTGTGGTCGAGAAGCTGAACAAAGAGCCGTTGCTGGTTGAATACGGCAAGTCGTTCTTTCCGGTGCTGTTCATCGTGCTGGTGCTGCGTTCGTTCCTGGTGGAACCGTTCCAGATCCCGTCCGGCTCGATGAAACCGACTCTGGACGTGGGCGACTTCATTCTGGTGAACAAGTTTTCTTACGGGATCCGCCTGCCGGTGATCGACAAGAAAATCATCGAAGTCGGTGATCCGCAGCGTGGCGATGTGATGGTGTTCCGCTACCCGAGCGACCCGAACGTCAACTACATCAAGCGTGTAGTCGGTCTGCCGGGCGATACGGTGCGTTACACCGCCGACAAGCGTCTGTTGGTCAATGGCGAGTCGATTGCCGAGCAACTGGTCGGCTCCGAGCCGGGCACGCTGGGCAGCGCGGAACTCTACAAGGAAAAACTCGGCGCTGCCGAGCACCTGATCCGCAAGGAAATGAGCCGCTACCGCGCTACGCCGGACCATACCTGGACCGTGCCGGCCGGGCACTACTTCATGATGGGCGACAACCGCGACAACTCCAACGACAGTCGCTACTGGGATGACCCGAACATTCCCAAGGATCTGCTGGGCATGGTTCCCGACCAGAATATCGTCGGCAAAGCCTTCGCTGTCTGGATGAGCTGGCCGGAACCGAAACTCAGCCACCTGCCGAATTTCTCGCGGGTTGGCCTGATCAAGTAATCAATCACGGCGCTGTTGACCACAGCGCCGAATGCATTTCTGGAGTCGACACAAATCGGCACCAGGGCATGAAGCCACGATATTCAGGACGTCATTTTTGAACACAGCGTTAATTGTCCCAGGCCTGCGCCGTACCCCGGCGATGGCAGTGGAATCCAGCCACGAACTCAGCGTGGGTAAACCGTGAGCGTTTCTCTAAGCCGTCTCGAGCGCCAGCTCGGTTACACCTTCAAGGATCAGGAGCTGATGCTGCTGGCCCTCACGCACCGCAGCTTTGCCGGGCGTAACAACGAACGCCTGGAATTCCTCGGCGATGCCATCCTCAACTTCGTCGCTGGCGAGGCGCTGTTCGATCGCTTCCCGCTGGCCCGCGAAGGCCAGTTGTCGCGTTTGCGCGCACGTTTGGTGAAGGGTGAGACACTGGCGGTGCTGGCCCGTGGTTTCGACTTGGGCGACTACCTGCGTCTGGGCTCGGGCGAACTGAAAAGCGGTGGCTTCCGTCGCGAATCGATTCTGGCCGATGCCCTCGAAGCGCTGATCGGTGCGATCTACCTCGATGCCGGCATGGACGTCGCTCGCGAGCGCGTACTGGCCTGGCTGGCCGGTGAGTTCGAAGGCCTGACGCTGGTCGACACCAACAAGGATCCCAAGACCCGTCTGCAGGAACATCTGCAATCGCGCGGTTGCGAACTGCCACGCTACGAAGTGGTGGATATCCAGGGTGAGCCGCACTGCCGTACCTTCTTCGTCGAGTGCGAAGTGGTCTTATTGAATGAAAAAAGCCGAGGTCAGGGTGTGAGCCGTCGTATTGCCGAACAGGTAGCGGCCGCCGCAGCACTGATTGCCCTGGGCGTGGAGAATGGCAATGACTGATACAAACGCAACTCGCTGTGGCTACGTTGCCATCGTCGGCCGTCCCAACGTCGGCAAATCGACGTTGCTGAACCACATCCTCGGCCAGAAGCTCGCGATCACCTCGCGCAAGCCGCAGACCACCCGTCACAACATGCTCGGGATCAAGACCGAGGGTGACGTGCAGGCGATCTACGTCGACACCCCCGGCATGCACAAGGGTGGCGAAAAGGCCCTGAACCGCTACATGAACAAAACCGCTTCGGCAGCATTGAAAGACGTCGACGTGGTGATCTTCGTGGTTGATCGCACCAAGTGGACCGAAGAGGACCAGATGGTGCTGGAGCGCGTGCAGTACGTGACCGGCCCGCTGATCGTCGCACTGAACAAGACCGACCGCATCGAAGACAAGGCCGAGCTGATGCCGCACCTGTCGTGGTTGCAGGAACAGCTGCCGAACGCACAGATCATCCCGATTTCCGCGCAACACGGGCACAACCTCGACGCGCTGGAAAAGGTCATCGCCGATCATTTGCCGGAGAACGATCACTTCTTCCCGGAAGACCAGATCACCGACCGTAGCAGCCGTTTCCTCGCCGCTGAACTGGTGCGCGAGAAAATCATGCGCCAGATGGGCGCCGAGCTGCCGTACCAGATCACCGTCGAGATCGAAGAGTTCAAGCAGCAGGGCAAGACCCTGCACATCCACGCGCTGATCCTCGTCGAACGTGACGGGCAGAAGAAGATCATCATTGGCGACAAGGGCGAGCGCATCAAGCGCATCGGCACCGAGGCGCGCAAGGACATGGAGCTGCTGTTCGACTCCAAGATCATGCTCAACCTGTGGGTCAAGGTGAAGGGCGGCTGGTCCGACGACGAGCGTGCTCTGCGTTCGCTGGGTTACGGCGACCTGTAAGCAGCGGTTTTCCGAGACACCGGAGAACCCCCTGTGGGAGCGGGCTTGCTCGCGAATGCGCAGTGTCAGTCGACCTATGCTTTGACTGATTCAGCGCTTTCGCGAGCAAGCCC
>NZ_JASCPO010000222.1:0-9643 GCF_029960145.1 Pseudomonas sp. PS01299
GGGGCAAGAGCGCGAAAGTCGCGCTCATCGCCTGTATGCGAATACTGCTGATCAGACTGAATGCCATGCTGCGAGACGGCACAGAGTGGCGGTGACGAACGGTGGCAGTAAGACAGTTGCTCCCACAATGATTGATGGTGTTCACGGATTCCCATGTCCAGCACAAATCCCCTGTGGGAGCGAGCTTGCTCGCGAAAGCGGTGGGCCTGTGAAGCATGTATTGGCTGACCCGACGCCTTCGCGAGCAAGCCCGCTCCCACAATGATTGATGGTGTTCACGGATTCCCATGTCCAGCACAAATCCCCTGTGGGAGCGAGCTTGCTCGCGAAATCGGTGAGCCTGTGAAGCATGTATTGGCTGACCCGACGCCTTCGCGGGCAAGCCCGCTCCCACAATGATTGAAGGTGTTCACCAATTCCTTGCCCAGCACAAATCCCCTGTGGGAGCGGGCTTGCTCGCGAAAACGGTGGGTCTGTGACGCATGTGTTGGCTGACCCGACGCCTTCGCGAGCAAGCCCACTCCCACAATGATTGAAGGTGTTCACCAATTCCCATGTCCAGCATGAGTTCCCTGTGGCGAGCGAGCTTGCTCGCGCCGGCTGCGTAGCAGCCCTCACACTTCAAGTCGCAAACAAAACCCCACGAATCTCCCCAACCCGCGGTGCCACGACGCCCTCCAGCACCATCCGCGTAATCGTCTGCGCCGCCGTCTGATAATCCTCATCCTGCGGCACTGCGCGCCCGGTGATGCAGCCCATTTGCCAGCCAATGTTGGTGTAGGTGCGGGTCGCCGACCAGATGAACAGCATCAGGTGTTCCGGGTCCACCGGGGCCAGCAGGCCGCGTTCGATCCAGCTGCGCAGGCAGTCGACGTTGCGTCGGGCTTCGGCGTGCAACAGGTCGCGGCATTCGTCTGGCAACTGGCGCCCGCCGAGCAGCAGCTCGCCGCTGAATACCTTGGCAATCGCCGGGTGTTCGCGGGCGATGCGGATGCGCGCGGCGATGTAGGCGCGCAGGCCGATCAGCGGGTCATCGCTTTCGCGCAACGCTGCCGAGGCTTCCAGCAGCGGTTCGACAAATCCCAGGAGGACTTTCGAGTACAGGTTTTCCTTGGTCTGGAAGTAGTAATACAGGTTGGCCTTGGGCACACCGGCGCGGGCGGCGATGTCGCGGGTCTGGGTCGCTTCAAAGCCGTTGGCGGCAAATTCTTCGCTGGCGGCGGCGAGGATCAGTTGCTCGTTGCGTACGCGGATGGCGCTCATGGGAACACGATGTGAATAGTAGGCATGGGCAGATACGGGCAATTTCGGTTTCGCAATATACAAAACTATATAGCGGCGAAGCCAGCTAACTGTTCCACTTGCGACAGGGCTGAGCGGATATTTTTGTGTAAATTTTCTGATTCAGTCTTTCCTCACGCGACCGCTCTCTCTAGAATCCGCCCCGCCTCCGCAATGGAGGCTCATTGCTATCATTTGGCTCGGTTCACATAGGGAAGACAACATGCAATTCGGGAAAATCCTGGCGCTGGGCCTGGTGCTTGCGCTCGGTGGTTGTGCCAGTTTCACCAAAGACGAAGTGGCGCCGGTCAAACTGCCATCGATGGCCAGCTACGCCAACAAACCCAATGTCTATGTGGACTTCGACTTCTATCAGGGCGAGCCGAAAAGCGCTTCGGCCGTAGAAGTGCCGCAGGCGCGTGATCAGCTCAAGCCTGAGCTGCAAAAGATTCTGACCGATTCGGGACTGTTCGGCCGTGTCACCCTGGACGAGTTCCAGAAGCAACCGGGCGACTACAGCCTGCGTCTGAAAATGTACAACCATCCGCCGAATGCCGGTTCGATGGTGCTGGGCTTCATCAGTGGTTTCAGCCTGGGGGTGATCCCGGCATACGGCACCGATCAGTACACCATGAGCCTCGAAGCCGTGGACGGAACGGGTCAGGCCCTGACCACCGCGAGCAACCATGATGCGGTCGGTACCTGGATCGGTATCTGGTTCATTCCGCTGATGGGCAACACTCCAAAGGCTGCGGTCAACGACACCTTCGCCCGTCAGGTCAATGCGCTGCTCAAGCAGATGATCGACAACAACAACCTGAAATACTCGGCACTCGAGACCCGCACTCCGCGGGCCTGATGCCAAAAAAAGAGCCGCAATCGCGGCTCTTTTTTCGCCCTTACTTCAGGGCCTGGATGAACTGAGGATCGCTGTACAGTTCTTTCAGCAAGTCACGCAGCATCGGGTTGTAGGCGTTGACCGCATTCGGAATCGCAATGAAACCGAAGAAGCTGCTGCTCCACTGGCTGCTGACATGCTTGGTCGCGTCGTAAACCACATTCTGGCCATTGAGCAGGGTGAAGCGTGCCGCGAGTTGGCCTTCGCCTGTGCCCATGCCGGCCGACAGGTTGTTCTTCACCACCAGCACTTTCAACTGACGCTGAGCCTGCGGATCAAGCAGACCGGCCTTGCGCAGTTCTTCGGTGATCGCGTCCTGGATATGCGCCGGGATGCTGCCGGATGGCGAGCGCACCGGGTTGGCCCGCACAGTCAGCGAACCTTCGCCAGACTCGGCAGTTACCTGAGGATTGCTGATCGCCTGCAGGGGCGGAGTCTGCTTGAGCTTCTGAACGTTTTCGAAGCTCGGCTCATAGCGGGTCATGGTCATGCCACAACCTTGCAGCAGCACTGCCAGCATCGGGATCAACAACAGAGACTTTTTCACGGCGTTTCCTTGCGTGAGGAATAAGGGGGGCGAATTATGGGCAGAGTGCCATCATTGAGCAACCGACTTCACCGTGAAGCGCTCAGAGCTTCAACAGATTCTCGATCTGCGCCAGTTCCCAAGTACTGAGCAGATTCACCGGGTCGGTGCCGTAACGGCTATTGAAATGCCATTCGCGGCCATCCGGGCAGCGGCACTGTTCACAGTGATGCAAGTGCCCACCCTCAAAATCAAGCAACAGGCGCCAGCCCTCGATATCGACCGCGATCAGTCCGGCATCACTGGGTGTCTTGGATCTGTTGAATATCAGCACGCCCAGCGCAGCCTCGCGCAAGCGCTGGCAAACGTCGCGGGCGGTCAGCAATGCAGTCATGGTCGTACTCGATGGGCAGAAGCGCGTCAGGATAAATCGCGCGTCGACGGGTGTCAGCGATCACTGGCCCGATTCCGAACTATTCCGTAACATCCGCCCCCCTCATTTTCACGAACATCTGCGGCCACCCTCGTTGGCCGCTCAGTCAGGTAAGCCATGAAACCGAAACGTCTGCGCGCCGATGTCCTGGCCGGACTCACCACCTCGTTTGCCCTGTTGCCCGAATGCATTGCGTTCGCGCTGGTGGCGCATCTCAATCCGCTGATGGGCCTGTACGGCGCCTTCATCATTTGTACGCTGACCGCGTTGTTCGGTGGCCGGCCAGGAATGGTCTCCGGGGCGGCGGGTTCGATGGCGGTGGTGATCGTCGCGCTGGTGGTGCAGCACGGCGTGCAGTACTTGCTGGCGACGGTGTTGCTCGGCGGTTTGATCATGATGGCGTTCGGCTTGTTGCGCCTGGGCAAACTGGTGCGCATGGTGCCGCATCCGGTGATGCTCGGTTTCGTCAACGGCCTGGCGATCATCATTGCACTGGCGCAACTGGAGCATTTCAAGAGCGGCGAACACTGGCTCAGCGGCACGCCGCTGTACCTGATGACCGGGCTGGTGCTGCTGACCATGGCCATCGTCTACATCCTGCCGCGCCTGACCCGCGCGGTGCCGCCGGCATTGGTGGCGATCCTCGGCGTGGGCCTGCTGGTCTACCTGTTCGGTCTGCCGACGCGCACCCTTGGCGATATGGCGCACATCGCCGGCGGTCTGCCGAGCTTCGCGCTGCCGGACATCCCGTGGACGCTGGAAACCCTGCGCATCATCGCCCCGTACGCGATTCTGATGGCGCTGGTCGGTCTGCTGGAAACCCTGCTGACCCTGAACCTCACCGACGAAATCACCGAAACCCGCGGCTACCCGGATCGCGAGTGCGTGGCGCTGGGCGCGGCGAACGTGGTCTCCGGCGCATTCGGTGGCATGGGCGGTTGCGCGATGATCGGCCAGACCGTGATCAACCTCAGCTCCGGCGGCCGCGGGCGTTTGTCCGGGGTGGTGGCGGGGGTGCTGATTCTGCTGTTCATCCTGTTTCTGTCGCCGCTGATTGAGCGTATTCCGCTGGCGGCATTGGTGGGCGTGATGTTCGTGGTCTCGCAGCAGACCTTCGCCTGGGCCTCGTTGCGGGTGTTGAACAAAGTGCCGCTCAACGATGTACTGGTGATCATCGCCGTGACCACTATCACCGTGTTCACCGATCTGGCCACCGCCGTGCTCTGCGGGATCATCATTGCCGCGCTGAACTTTGCCTGGCAGCAGGCCCGCGAGTTGTACGCCGATGAGCATCTGGAAGCCGACGGCAGCAAACTCTACCGCCTGCACGGCACACTGTTTTTCGCCTCGACCACGCCGTTCCTCAACCAGTTCGACCCGGCCAATGACCCAGCACGAGTGACTCTCGATTGCCGGCATTTGAGCTTCGTCGATTACTCGGCGATTGCCGCGTTGAAGACCCTGCGCGAGCGTTACGAAAAGGCGGGCAAGGAGCTGCAGGTGTTTCATCTCTCCGAGCGCTGCAAGAAGCTGTTGAAACGCGCCGGCGTCGAACACCACTGAGTGCAGTTGTGGGCGCGGCTTGCTCGCGAAGGCGGTATGTCGGTGAAACGGTATCGACTGCCACTACGCCTTCGAGCAAGCCCGCTCCCACAGAGGCGATGCCAAAGATCACTATCGGGAGAACTTCTTCGCCCCGGCCACACAAAGAATCACGCCCACCGTCACCACCAGCATGCCGATGCTGACCTGCTCATGCAGCAACGTCGCTGCCAGCGCCAGGCCGAAAAACGGTTGCAGCAACTGCAGTTGACCAACCGCGGCAATCCCGCCCTGGGCCAGACCGCGATACCAGAACACGAACGCGATCAGCATGCTGAACAGCGAAACGTAGCCCAGACAGACCCATGCCGACACGCTGATGCCGCTGAAGGATGGTGGGGCCAGCCACAGGCTCGCAATTGCCATCGGGGGCAGCGACAAGACCAGCGCCCAACAGATCACCTGCCAGCCACCCAGGGTGCGCGACAGTTTTGCGCCTTCGGCATAACCCAGACCGCAGACCAGAATCGAGGCGAGCATCAGCAGGTCACCGGTGGGCGAGGCGGACAATCCCTGTGACAAGGCGAACCCCACCACCAGAGCACTGCCGAGGATCGAGAAGAACCAGAATACCGGGCGCGGACGCTCGCCACCGCGCAACACGCCAAACAGCGCAGTGGCCAATGGCAGCAAGCCGACAAAGACGATCGAATGCGCCGATGTCACGTGCTGCAATGCCAACGCCGTCAGCAGCGGGAAACCGAGCACGACGCCCAATGCCACGATCAACAACGAAAACCACTGATCCCTGGACGGTCGCCGTTCACGGAACAACCACAACAGGGCAACGGCCAGGACGCCGGCAATGGCGGCGCGCGCGACGGTGAGAAACACCGGGTCAAACTCCAGCACGGCCAGGCGCGTCGCCGGCAGCGAGCCGCTGAAGCACACCACGCCAATAAAGCCGTTGATCCAGCCGCTGGTTTTTTCCAGTGCCGGGTTGCTCACGTTTGAAGTCCGTTCCATACGATTCACACTCATTGTGGGTTGCTTTGAGAGAATCCTATGATTGAGAATCAGGACAATCAAAAAATTGTCATGGATACATCCCGACATGTCCCGCTCTCGCTACAAGACCCTCGTCGACACTTACGCCGCCGACATTCGCACCGGACGTCTGGCGCCCGGCACCCGTCTGCCGACGCACCGGCAACTGGCCACGCAGGAAGGCCTGGCGCTGGTCACGGCCTCGCGGGTGTACGCCGAACTCGAAGCCATGGGGCTGGTCAGCGGCGAAACCGGGCGCGGCACCTTCGTGCGCGAAACCTCGTTGTCGCCGGGGCAGGGCATCGACCAGAAAGACGTGGCCGTCGGCATGATCGACCTGAATTTCAACTACCCGTCCTTGCCCGGTCAGACGCAATTGTTGCGCACCGCACTGCGCCAATTGGCGTTGTCGGGAGATCTGGAAGCGTTGTTGCGCTATCAGCCCCATGCCGGCCGGGCCCACGAACGGGCTTCGGTCGCGCGCCATTTGCTCAGTCGCGGTGTCAGCGTCGACGCCGAACAAGTGCTGCTGGTGAACGGCGCCCAGCAGGGGCTGGCGGTGACGCTGATGGCGTTGCTCAAGCCCGGCGATGTGATCGCCGCCGATGCGTTGACCTATTCCGGGTTCAAAGTGCTGGCCGAGGCGTTGCATCTGGAAGTGGTGGCGATCCCGGTCAACGAGCAGGGGCCGGATCTGGCCGCGCTGGAAAAACTCTGCCGCAGTCGCTCGGTGCGTGCGGTGTACAGCATGCCGACCCTGCACAACCCGCTTGGTTGGGTGATGCCTATCGAGCAGCGCGAAGAATTGGCTGCCATCGCGCGGCGGCATGATCTGACCCTTATCGAAGACGCGGCCTACGCTTTTCTGGTGGAAGACCCGCCGCGTCCTCTGATCGACCTGGCGCCTGAGCGCACGGTCTACGTTTCGGGCCTTTCGAAGAACATCGCCACCGGCCTGCGCGTCGGTTTCATTGCTGCGCCTGCGGCCCACGTTCCGGCACTGGAGCGGGTGATTCGCGCAACCACCTGGAACACCCCGGGACTGATGACCGCGATCGTCTGCGGCTGGCTCGACGACGGCACCGTGATCGAACTGGAAGCGCAAAAACGCCACGATGCTCAGGCGCGCCAGGCACTGGCTGCCGAGTTGCTCAAAGGGTTGCCATGCGTCGCCCATCCGAACTCGTATTTCCTGTGGCTGCCCTTGCCGGAAGACGTGCGTGCCGATCAGATTGTGGTGGAGCTGATGCAGAAGCAGATTTCGGTCACCACGGCCGAGCCGTTCGCCGTATCGGCGCATGTGCCGCATGCGATTCGACTGGCCCTGGGTTCAGTGGAAATGGATGTGTTGCGGCAGGCCTTGACCACCGTCAGGAAGGTCATCGCCGCTTACCTGTAAAACAAGGCCCGAGGGACAGATGTTACCCTTGCGCAGCCAGATTCAAGCCGTTCCGGAACCTTAGATGAAAAACACCGTTGCACTCTTGCTTGCCTTGACCGCCACCGCCGTACTGTTCAGCTCGACCACCCGCGCCGCAGGCGATCCGCAGGCCGGCGAAAAGATCTTCCCGCGCCTGTGCGGCGGCTGCCACCAGGTTGGCCCGGATGCGCGCCCGGGGTTCGGCCCGCAACTCAACGGCATCATCGGTCGAGCGGCCGGCACCTCGGCCAATTACGTGTATTCCGAGGCGATGAAAAATTCGGGCAAGACCTGGGACCGCGAAACGCTGACGGCGTATCTGAAAGATCCAAAGGGCGTGGTGCCGGGCACACGAATGATTTTCTGGGGGCTGAGTGACGAGGAGAAGATCGATAATTTGCTGGCGTATCTGCAGCAGTTCTCCAATTAAAGATTTTGCTCGGCCGGCCCGGCAAACCAGGCCAACGGCATTTGCGAAGTCAAAGAGGGCTGATCAAGCCACCTGATTACGGCCCGCCGCTTTCGCCTGATACAGCTGCTGGTCGGCACGTTTGATCAGCATCGTGTGGCTGTTGTCCGCCGGGTCGGCCAGCGCGACGCCAATGCTCACCGTGACCTGTCCGATCTCGGGAAAGTGCGCCTGGGCCACGGCGACACGGATCTTTTCGGCGACCACCTCTGGAGTATCAGGCTGGGCGACTTCCGGCAGCAGTACGGCGAATTCCTCGCCGCCGTAACGGGCGACGAAATCGGTGGCACGCACGCTGACCTGAATGAGTTGCGCCAATTGCTGCAACACGTCGTCGCCAATCGCGTGGCCGTAGGTGTCGTTGATGCGCTTGAAGTGATCGGCGTCGATCAGCAGCAGGGCAAACGGTCGCCCGGTGCGGCGGAACAGCAGACTGTACTCGCTGAGTTTTTCATCGAAGCGGCGACGGTTGTAGACGCCGGTCAGGGCGTCGTGGGTCGCCAGGTTCAACAGGTCGGCATTGGCCTGCATCAGTGCCGCGGTGCGCTGGGCGACGGTGGCTTCCAGCGAGGCGTTGGCTTCCTGCAGTTCGCGCTCCTTGGCCAGCAGCGACCGGGTCATGGCGTCGATCGACTGCCCAAGCTGGGCGATTTCCCGCACCGGGTGCTGCAGCGGGAAGTGTGCGCCGGGCTGCTGGTTCTGCACCTGTTTGGCCGAGTGCGCGAGTTGCTCGATCGGCCGGCTCAGATACTGCGCCAGATAGTACGCCACCAGCCCGAATGCCACGGCGGCGGCCACACCCAGCAGCAACAATTTATAGAGCAGCAGGCGCGCCGGCTCCAGAGCGGTGTCCAGTGGCTGGCGCACGGCAATCGACCAGGACAACGCCGTACTCGAAGGCGTCGGTACGGTGACCATGCTGGTCAGGTAACCGTTGCCGACCGACCAGCCCGGCGACTTCGAATCATTCACCGCCAGTTGCTGGCCCATCAGGGCTTCCGGGTACAGCACCTTGCCGTCGTGATCGATGATCAGCGCTTCGATATCCGGCGACGCATTTTTATGCGAGAACGCTGCCGATTCGACGATACGCGTCACCCAGCTCCAGTGCGCGTGCGCGCCCAGCACGCCAATCACCTGGCCGTCGGCGTTGCGGATCGGGGCGGCGAAGTCGATGAAACGCAGCGGTTCGCCGTTGGGCGTTCCCGGCAGCAGTTTGGCCAGCAACACCGCTTCGTGCGGGTCACCGGTGTACTCACCCCGCAGGCCAGCCTGGAACCATGGCCGTTGCTGCACCGATTGCCCGACCAGCAAATTATTCACCGCTTGATGCACATGGCCATCGGCATCGGTCACGCCCATCCACGCATACTCGGCCCGGGCCTGGGTGCGCAGTTGCATCGATTTGAGAATCGCCGGGTTGTCGAGGTCGCCGCGTTCCAGATGCGGCGCACGGCTGAGCAGGTAGACCTCCAGCTGGCGCTCGCGTAATTGGTCACCGAGCAACGTTGCCGCAGAACGCGCGGTATTGAGCAGTGAATTGCCGCTGACCTGTTTCATCTGTTCGGTGGCGATATGCCCGACATAGAAGCCGACGATCGCCAGGGTCAGCAGGGACAAACCGGCGAACCAGAGGGTCAGGTGACTTCGCAGACTGGCTTTGAGCATGGGCAGGCAAATTCTGTTTGGACGTTGTGGCCGCATGGTATGCGCATTAAGCGTCGGGCTGCCAGTCGGTCGCTTCGGATAAGCACCGTCGGAAGTTTCGCCAATGCCCTACAAGGCAAGATCCTTTCTGACGCGGGTTGTTGAAAAGAACCACGCCAGCAAACGACGAAATGCAAAAGCCCGGCTGATCAGGCCGGGCTTCTTTGACTGCTTTAGAGCCGTTGTTTTATGCATTGCGGCTTTCGATCAGACGATCCGAACCACCTTCAGCGACACGGCGTTCTTGCAGACGATCCGAACCACCTTCAGCGACGCGGCGTTCCTGCAGCCGATCCGAACCACCTTCAGCGACGCGGCGT
>NZ_JASCPO010000223.1:0-9528 GCF_029960145.1 Pseudomonas sp. PS01299
AGGCTGAAACCTTGGGCATGACCGATTTGAATGGTGGCGCGCTCTTCAACGCTGAGTTCGGAATAAGACATAGGGACAGCACCGTACCGGAAAGGTCAGGTGTTGCACTCAGTTTTCGCCGCCGCCCTGTGATTTTGAATTGACGGACAGCTGCAGACTTACCAGTTTGGTTACTGGCCGGCGTCAGACTTGATGCTATTTTCGTATCCGCCATAACAAAATCCTTTTATCCAATTACGACTTCAGATTGCTGTTCAATAATCAACTCATAGGACTCCGCTACAGAGGACGAGATTTTTTGCGTCTTCCCGTCGGCTCCCGTGACGCCACTGATAACTTTCCCCGAGGCGGTTTTGAAACTGTATGCCACTCCCGCCAGGGGCTTCCCGGAGTCCTGACAATTGATGACGTAGTGCTCGTTAAACGGCCATTTGATCTCCACCGGTAACGGCGGCACAAACGGCGCCGGCGAGTGCGAATTACCGATAATCACCGTCCCGGAACCTGCCGTGACTTTATTGCCGTGAGAACCAACCGAACCTACGGTCGCAGCTGGTTTGCCATTGATCAAAACCGTGGTCGCCAGATCGCCAACCAACGCACCACCACACGCCGAGGCATCGCCTTGGCGGGCGGCCGCGAGGCCGTCGAAGAACACGTCGCCGGAACCGGCGGCGATCGGGTTGGTACCGTGGCCAGGAAGTGGGCAAGCGGTGGGGTCGGATACGCGTGCTGCGGGTTTGCCAGACATCGGGAATCTCCTTAGGTGACCTTCACTTGACCGCTGCCATCCAGGCGCGCGGAAAAACTGACCTGACGCTTGAAACCCTCGACTTCCAGCAGGCCTTCGATGCTGAAGGCCAGCCGCAACTGGTCGTGGTCACGCGGCAGGGAAATGACACGCACATTGCTCAGGCGCGGCTCGTAGGCTTCGATGAAGTTTTCGATGGCCAGACGGGCCTGACTCAGGGAGTCGTGCAGGCTCAGACGCATGTCATTGAGATCGGGCAACCCGTAGTCGGCCAGCGTTTGCACGCTGCCGGCCCGGGTGCTGAGCATTTTGGCCAGATGGGCAGCCACTGACGCCATGGCACAAGCCTCAAGGCTGTTGCCCTTGCGTAGTTGCGCGTCGCCGTTGAGGCGCTCGAACAGGCTGCCGTATCCGTCCATGAGTCGCTCTTACTCTTTGTCCAGCTTGCCAACCAGCGACAGGGTGAAATCGGCACCCATGTACTTGAAGTGCGGACGCACGTTCAAGCTCACGCGGTACCAGCCCGGCTCGCCTTCAACGTCGCTGACGATCACTTGCGCAGCGCGCAGCGGACGACGGCCACGCACTTCGGCGCTCGGGTTTTCCTGGTCGGCGACGTACTGACGGATCCACTTGTTCAGTTCCAGCTCGAGGTCGGTACGCTCTTTCCACGAACCGAGTTGCTCGCGCTGCAGCACTTTCAAGTAGTGAGCCAGGCGGTTGACGATCATCATGTACGGCAGTTGGGTGCCGAGCTTGTAGTTCAGCTCTGCCGCCTTGCCTTCTGCGCTGATGCCGAAGAACTTCGGCTTCTGCACCGAGCTGGCGGAGAAGAACGCCGCGTTGTCGGAACCTTTGCGCATGGTCAGGGAGATGAAGCCTTCTTCGGCCAGTTCGTATTCACGACGGTCGGAGACCAGAACCTCGGTCGGGATCTTGGTTTCGATTTCGCCCATGCTTTCGAAGTGGTGCAACGGCAGATCTTCAACCGCGCCACCGCTCTGTGGGCCGATGATGTTCGGGCACCAGCGGAATTTGGCGAAGCTGTCGGTCAGCTTGGTGCCGAACGCGAACGCGGTGTTGCCCCACAGGTAGTGCTCGTGGCTGTTGGCAACGGTTTCCTTGTACACGAACGATTTCACCGGGTTTTCTTCCGGATCGTACGGGTTGCGCAGCAGGAAACGCGGCACGGTCAGACCAACGTAACGGGAGTCTTCCGAAGTACGGAAGCTCTGCCATTTGGCGAATTGCGGGCCTTCGAAGTGGTCTTTCAGATCTTTCAGATCCGGCAGGCCGGTGAAGCTTTCCAGACCGAAGAATTTCGGGCCGGCGGCAGCGATGAACGGCGCGTGGGACATGCACGAAACGCTGGCCACGTACTGCATCAGTTTCACGTCCGGCGAGCTTGGGGACATGAAGTAGTTGGCGATGATCGCGCCCACCGGCTGACCACCGAACTGGCCGTATTCAGCGGTGTAGATGTGCTTGTACAGGCCCGACTGCATGACTTCCGGCGAGTCTTCGAAATCGTCCAGCAGGTCTTCTTTGGAGACGTTGAGGATTTCGATCTTGATGTTTTCGCGGAAGTTGGTGCGGTCCACCAGCAACTGCAGGCCACGCCACGACGATTCCAGTGCCTGGAAATCCGGGTGGTGCAGGATCTCGTCCATCTGACGGCTGAGCTTGGCATCGATCTCGGCGATCATGCGGTCAACCATGGCCTTCTTGACCGGTTCACCGTTGTTCTGCGGCTTGAGCAGTTCTTCGATGAACGCCGACACGCCACGCTTGGCGATGTCGTAGGCTTCGTCGTCCGGAGTCAGACGGGTTTCGGCGATGATGCTGTCGAGAATGCTGTATTCGCCGCTTTCGGCGCTCTTCTCTTGTGCTGCGCTAGTGCTCATTGTGTTGGCTTCCTTGGCTGGAGTCTCAGGCGTCCGGGGCTGCGGCGTTCAGGCCCAGCTCACCGAGTACGCGACCGCGGGATTCGTCGTCGGCGAGCACGCCTTCGATCGCTTTACGGAACGCAGGTGCGTTACCCAGCGGGCCTTTGAGGGCCACCAGCGCATCGCGCAGTTCCATCAGTTTTTTCAGCTCAGGCACTTGCTCGACCAGGCTGGCCGGGTTGAAGTCCTTCATCGAATTGACGCGCAGTTGCACAGCCAGCTCGTCGGCCTCGCCATCTTCCTGCAGACGGTTCGGCACGCTCAGCGTCAGACCCAGCTCTTGCTTGGCCAACACTTCGTCGAAGGTCATCTTGTCGATGCTGATCGGCTTGCGATCTTCGATTTTGCGATCGTCCTTGCGGTGGGTGTAGTCACCGATTGCCAGCAGCTTCAGCGGCAGTTCAATCTCTTCCTGAGCACCGCCGGTGGCGGGTTTGAAGGTGACGTTGATGCGTTCCTTGGGGGCTACCGAGCCTTCTTTGGCCATGGCTTTTCTCCTTGCGGTTGTGGCCCTGGGGCCTATTCGAGTACCACTTCGAGATCGAGGTGGCACAGCCTGCGATAAATCTCTTCCTTGCGTTCACGCACTGCATGGTTCTGCGGCAACAACTCGCAGCAACTGTGCAGCAGGTGCAGCACTTCCAATGCAAGATCGGGCTCCCAGGCGTGCAGGCCTGAGTCCTGTAATGTCTGATCGAGGGTTTCGAGCTGGTTCTTGGCCAGTTCGTACTTCTTGGCCATGAAGCACAGCCGGGCGAGGGCGAACTGCCAGAAGAACCGCTCGCGGCCACCGTGGGCCGACTGCAGCCCCTGCTTGAGGATTTGCACGGCAGGCTTGAGGCCTTCTTTGCGCAGCAGCGGCAGCACGTCCTGCAGGGCCTTTTCCCAGGCGGGCTGGGTTTCGACGTCGTCGGTTTCGACCTTGCGCGGCGCGCTGGCGCTCTGCAGGTGCGGCATGACATTGCCGGCGATCCACGCCCGGGTGGACGGATCGGCAAACGGCGCGCCGTCATGGAAACGACATTCGATGATGCCGGGCAGGCGCTGAACCAAAAGCGCGAAGTGGATTTCCACTTCGCGCATTGCCATCTCGGCGTTGAGGTTCTGGAGACATTCCCAGACCATCCTCTGGCCATCGAACCAGAACGGCGCCTTCGCCAGGCTCGCCTCCAGTTCCACCAGCAGGTCGGCGTATTTGCCCTGATCGAAGCGATCCTGATACTGCTTGAGTTTGTCCACCGGCAGACCGCGCAGCACGGTGATCTGCTCAGCGTTGCGTTCGGGCACCGCGTCGATCGGCAGCCAGAGCAAAGTGCGGTTCAGGCGCAGGGCGCGCAGGTCGGTGGCCTTCTGCTTGAGCCACCAGGCACACAACGGACGCGCGCTTTCCTGCTGCGCGCGCAAAGCCTTGTAGGCATCTTTTTCGTTATCGATCGGTGCGCCGGGGGTCAGCAACTGGCTCGCGGCCTGCTTGACCTGCGCCACTGCTGCACCCACCACACCGGGGGCCGGCTGATTGTCGGCGGCACGCTGGATCATGGTTTTCAGGCGACGCGAGAGCGGCAGCAACAGCGGAGCGTCGTCGCCCAGGTGCTCGGTGCACGCGGCATCGAGCCCGGCCAGATGCTCGGACAACTGCCGAAACATCGGCAGCTGTTCCTTGATCGCGATGTTTTCAGTGAGTACCTGCTCCAGACGCGGCACCAGCCAGCCGATGGCGGCGGCACGGGTGCGCGGTTTGAGCGGGTGAACGTCGGCCCAGTGGTTTTCCGACAGATGGTGCAGCAGACCGAGGCCGGCCAGCAGCCCGGGGAAGGATTCACGCTGGTACAACGACCAGGTCAGTCAGGCGCCGACGCGTAAATCCTTGGATTGGGTACGCAGCAGATTTTCGCTGTTTTCACGGATTTTCAGCCAGTCGATCTGCCCGCTTTCGTGCATCGACGAGGCTTTGGCCAGCTCGCTTTCCAGCGCCTCGAATTCGCTCGAAAAACGAACGTCTTCACCCGCGAAATTCTCTTTGGAAACAGAGACTTTTGCGAGTTCGAGGTAATGGGCGGAAAGTTTGCTTGAGTAGGACATCCATGGCCTTTAATTAGGATTACAGTCATGCGCCTATTGGAGTTGCCGCGGCGCGGGACAGTATCGAAGAGCAGTGAAGCGACTCATCCAATTGAGATGTGCTCTTTCAAGTGGGCGCATCGTAATCACTATGATGGCCACTAGCAAGCATCTGATTAAACAACAAGACGAAGTGTTCATTGGGCCGTGTAGGAGATCGCCCTATATGTGGCAGGGGAATCCCTGATGGCGAATTATATTGTGAACATTTGCCCTGCGCCCTCAGAACCCTTGATCCAGAGCGGCCCGATCCAGCCTGCGCGAATCGCGTCGAACATCCGTCCTATTACACGGGGGCCAGCATGACAACTCTCGAAAAAAATAGAAGTAGGATTTTTCCGAGAACCCGCTGGAATTACAAACAATTCAGCGGCGACAACGCTCAACAAAAAAAGTGCCATCAATTTGATGGCAATTCATTTTTCTGAAACTTTATTCATCTCGTGAATGCTGTACTTCAGTGCCAACTCAATAATTATCGAAGTGCGATCCAACAGTCATATCCACCACTTACGCAACACTTCCACGCCGAAAATACTCTGACAAATGTCAGGGATAATTCTTACATCGTTTTATTTCCCACGTTGCCAGCTTGCCTTGGTAAATTCTTTTCGCCCGGCAATGTCAACCAGACCGGCTGACTGTTGAGCCACGGTCCGAAGCCTGCATCTCATTCGGCTCCCGAGCCCGGAGCCGCCAAGGAGCTTTACCTCATGGAATTGAAAGCCATATTTTTCGCAGCACTTATTTGGTTGCCAACAACTCAAGCGTCAGCGGACACCCCGCCACTGGACGGTCATTACTATCTGACCGGTGCAATGGAAATGGGCGCCGAATTGCTGCTGCGCAAGGACGGCACGTTTGACGCAGGCGTGGCATATGGCAGCGCTAACGGTTTTGCCAAGGGCACCTGGCAGGTGCAGAACAACACCGTGACGCTGAAAAGCGATACCAAACCGGCGTCGAACAGCGATTTGTCCGGCCTGTTTCAGGATCTGCAACTGGCAATCGAGCCGAACTGCCTGGCCGTGGATTTCGGCAACGGCAAGGCCTGCTTCCGGCGTCAATAAGCCGATTGGCAGGCACAAAAAATGGGCACCCGACCGCAATCGGTGTGCCCATTTTTTATTGCAGTTCTCCCCGCTACTCAGGGAGTTCGCCGCAATTTAAGGATTGACGCTGTCTTTCAACGACTTGCCTGGCTTGAATGCCACGGTGTTGCTGGCCTTGATCTTCACCGGCTCACCGGTTTGCGGGTTCTTGCCGGTGCGGGCGCCGCGGTGGCGTTGCAGGAAGGTGCCGAAGCCCACCAGCGTGACGCTGTCCTTGCGGTGCAGAGCGCCGGTGATTTCTTCGAGGACGGCGTTGAGAACGCGGTTGGCCTGTTCTTTGGTCAGATCCGCTTTTTCAGCGATTGCAGCGGCGAGTTCTGGTTTACGCATTAGTGAAGCCCCTTTGACGGTTTTTTGTTGTTATGTCCGTGCTGTTCTCGTTGGAACAGCGCCCAAGGCGCCGCAGGCTCTACTCTGCGGCAGACGGGAGTGAGGATGGCACGCGGATACCGGCGGCGCCAGTCTCCCCGCGACCTTTGTAGGGGCAAAAGCGGGGTGATTCCGACAGAACGACCGGTATTTACGCCAGCAGGGGCGGAAGCTGTTTGTTCAGAGCAAGTTTTTCCATCACCGCCGCACCGGTCAGTGCATAGCCGAGCAACTGACCATCGGCACTGTGGCACAGGGCCTTGATGTCGGCGCCCTGCCCTTCAACGGTCCAGACGCCTTCGCTGCCCCGTGGCGGTGGCGAAACGACCAACGGGCACACCGGAGTTTTCACCGTGATCGGCATCGGGCCGTAACTCACGGCCGTCGGATTGCCGGCCAGGGTTTGTGCCAGCGCACGCGCACAGCTCATGAGGGGCATCACGTACAACAAATTCAGCCCATCGACCTCGGCACAGTCGCCCAAGGCGTAAATATTGGCGTGGGACGTCTTCAGATACCGGTCGACTACGACACCGCGATTGACCTGCACCCCGGCCGCCGCGGCCAGATCGATGCGCGGGCGCAGGCCGATGGCCGACACCACCACATCGCAGGCAATCACCTGCCCGTCGGACAGATGCGCTTCCAGCCCGTCTGCGACTTTTTGCAGGCGGGTCAGCACCGGGCCGAGGTGAAAACGCGCGCCCAGGCTTTCCAGCCCGGCCTGCACGGCGGCCGCAGCGGCCGGGTGCAGCAGCATCGGCATCACTTGCTCGCACGGCGCCACCAGTTGCACCTCGTAGCCGCCGAGGATCAGGTCGTTGGCGAATTCACAGCCGATCAGCCCGGCGCCCAGCAGCAACACGCGGCGCTTGCCCGCAGCGGCTGCACGAAAGCGCGCGTAATCTTCGAGATCGTTGATCGGGAACACCAGATCAGCACCGTCACCTTCGATCGGCACTCGCACGGTTTCCGCACCCCAGGCGAGGATCAGATCGCGGTAGTACACCGCTTCTTCGCCGATCCACAGGCGCTTGTGGCCGGCGTCGATGCCGCTGATGCGCGTGTGGGTGCGCACTTCGGCCTTCAATTGCTCGGCCATGGCGCCGGGTTCGGCCATGCTCAGGCCATCGGCGTCCTTGTTCTTGCCGAAACAGGTGGAGAGCATCGGCTTGGAGTAAGAGCGCCCGTCATCGGCGGTAATCAGCAGCAGCGGGGTTTCGCCATCGAGTTTGCGAAACTCCCGGGCCAGGTTGTAACCCGCAAGCCCGGTGCCGACGATTACGACAGGTGCGTTCATGCCTTACTCCTTGGTTTTTCTCAGTTGATTTCGATCATTTCGAAGTCCGACTTGCCCACGCCGCAGTCCGGGCACAGCCAGTCTTCCGGCACGTCCTGCCACAGGGTGCCCGGCGCGATGCCGTCATCCGGCCAACCGTCAGCTTCGTTGTAGATCAGGCCGCAGACGATGCATTGCCACTTTTTCATTCAGGTACTTCCTCAGGATTCAGGCTTTTGTCGGCGCGGACGGTCGATGGTGGGAGCGCTGCCATCCGGCTCAGGGCGTTTTGTACTGAGGGTGCCGGGCAGATGCAAGCCTGTTCGGCGCAACGGCGCCCCGGATCCATCAAATTCGCAGCACGCCATGTTAAGCTCGCCGCCTCATTTGCGGCCAATAATGACTCATTGTGCAACATTCAAATGCCTGCCCGACCCCGCTCTGGCTGACTCAAAGCCGACTGACGTCCCTTCCCGATTCGTTGACCCTGAACTGGTTGTTCGACGAAGGCTCGCTGACCCGCCGCCTGACGCGGCTGTCGAATGACGGCTTCAGCGTCACACCGTTGTTCGAAGGCTGGGACACTTTGCGCAGCGACGAATGCGCGGCGCTGGATCTGGCCGAAGGCAGCGAAGGCTGGGTGCGCGAGGTGTATCTGCGCGGTTACGGCGAGGCCTGGGTGTTCGCCCGTAGCGTGGCGTCACGCGCCGCCCTGCAAGGCGACGGCCTGCACATGGACGAACTGGGCAGCCGCTCGCTGGGCGAACTGCTGTTTTGCGACCACGCCTTCCAGCGCCGCGCCATCGAGGTCTGTCACTACCCGCAAGACTGGTTGCCGCCAGCCTGCCGCGCGCCCGAGCTGTGGGGCCGGCGCTCGCGTTTCGACCGTGGCGCCTTGAGCGTACTGGTGGCGGAGATTTTCCTGCCGACGTTGTGGAGCGCCGCCCGCGCCCATCCGGAGAACTGCTGATGTACCAGAGCCTGCTCAAATCCCTGAACCGCTTGAACCCGCGCGCCTGGGATTTCATTCAGCTGACGCGCATGGACAAGCCGATCGGCATTTACTTGCTGCTGTGGCCGACGCTGTGGGCGCTATGGATTGCCGGTAAGGGCTCGCCGTCGCTGGCCAACATTGTGATTTTCGTCCTCGGTGTGGTGCTGACCCGCGCCGGTGGCTGTGTGATCAACGACTGGGCCGATCGCAAGGTCGACGGCCACGTTAAACGCACCGCGCAACGACCGCTGGCCAGCGGCAAGATCAGTTCGAAAGAGGCGCTGGTGTTCTTCGCGCTGCTGATGGGCGTGAGCTTCCTGCTGGTGCTGTGCACCAATGCGCCGACCATCTGGCTGTCGCTGGGCGGCCTGGCGCTGGCATTCACCTACCCGTTCATGAAGCGCTACACCTATTACCCGCAAGTGGTATTGGGCGCAGCGTTCTCGTGGGGCATGCCGATGGCATTCACCGCCGAAACCGGCGCCGTGCCCGCCGCCGCCTGGCTGCTGTGGATCGCCAATCTGCTGTGGACGGTGGGTTACGACACCTATTACGCGATGACCGATCGTGACGACGACCTGAAGATCGGCGTGAAATCCACGGCGATTCTGTTCGGCGATGCGGATCGGGTGATCATCCTGACGTTGCAGGCGCTGTCGCTGGGCTGCCTGTTGCTGGCCGGGTCGAAGTTCGAGCTGGGCATCTGGTTCCATCTCGGCCTGTTGGTGGCCGCTGGATGCTATGCGTGGGAGTTCTGGTACACCCGTGATCGCGACCGGATGCGTTGCTTCAAGGCGTTTTTGCACAACCACTGGGCCGGGTTGGCGATTTTCGTCGGGATTGTGCTGGATTACGCGCTGCGTTGATCCACAAAACCTGTGGGAGCGGGCTTGCTCGCGAAAGCGTTTTGCCAGTGGCCTCTTCGTCAACTGACACACCGCTTTCGCGAGCAAGCC
>NZ_JASCPO010000224.1:0-9519 GCF_029960145.1 Pseudomonas sp. PS01299
GGCTTGCTCGCGAAAGCGGTGTATCAGCCGACATCCATTTTGAATGCCAGCCCGTATTCGCGAGCAAGCCCGCTCCCACAGGGGGATTGTGTGGACTCAGCTTTCCGGAGTCTGCTCAGCCAGGGCCACGGCGCGGAACATCGCGCGGCGTTTGTTCAGGGTTTCTTCCCATTCCAGCGCCGGCACCGAGTCGGCAACAATACCGCCACCGGCCTGCACGTGCAGTTCGCCGTTTTTGATCACCGCGGTACGAATCGCAATCGCGGTGTCCATGTTGCCGTTCCAGGCGAAGTAACCGACCGCACCGCCATATACGCCACGCTTGACCGGCTCCAGTTCGTCGATGATTTCCATCGCACGGATCTTCGGCGCGCCGGACAAGGTGCCCGCCGGCAGAATCGCCCGCAGCGCGTCCATCGCGGTCAGCCCGGCCTTCAACTGGCCGGTGACGTTGGAGACGATGTGCATCACGTTGGAATAACGCTCGATGACCATTTTCTCGGTGAGCTTCACCGAACCGATTTCCGAAACCCGGCCAGTGTCGTTACGACCCAGATCGATCAGCATCAAGTGCTCGGCGATCTCCTTGTCGTCCGACAGCAGATCCTCTTCCAGCGCCAGATCCGCCTCTTCGGTGGCTCCGCGTGGACGAGTGCCGGCAATCGGGCGCACGGTGATCAAATTGTCTTCGACCCGCACCAGCACTTCCGGCGAACTGCCGACGACGTGGAAGTCGCCGAAGTTGAAGAAGTACATGTACGGCGTCGGGTTGAAGCAACGCAGGGCACGATACAGATCGATCGGCGCCGCCTTGAAGTCGATCGACATGCGCTGCGACGGCACGACCTGCATGCAATCGCCCGCGAGGATGTACTCCTTGATGGTGTCGACGGCTTTTTCGTAGTCGCTCTGGGTGAAACTGGAGCGAAACAGCGGATCAGCCGCTTGTTGCTTGCTGAAATCCAGGCCACGGCGCGGGGTGATCGGCTGGCGCAGTTTCTCCAGCAGTGCCTGCAATTGCGCCTGGCCTTGCTCGTAAGCATCGGCTTGCGCCGGGTCGGCCAGAACAATCGCGTGCATCTTGCCGGCGAGGTTGTCGAACACCACCACTGCATCGGAAACCATCAGCAGAATGTCCGGCACGCCCAGTGGATCCGGGTTCGGGCATTTGCCCAGACGTTTCTCGACATAGCGCACGCAGTCGTAACCGAAGTAGCCGACCAGCCCCCCATTGAAACGCGGCAGACCGGCGATGGTCGGCACGTTGTAGCGGGCCTTGAAGGTTTCGACGAAAGCCAGCGGGTCTTCGACGTCATGGCTTTCGGTCTCGACGCCATCGACGGTGATGCTCACGTGATGGTCGTGCACCCGCAGCACAGTGCGGCACGGCAGGCCGATGATCGAGTAACGACCCCATTTCTCGCCGCCCTGCACCGATTCGAGCAGGTAGGAGTTTGGCTGGTCGGCCAGTTTCAGGTAGATCGACAGCGGGGTGTCGAAGTCGGCCAGGGTTTCGCAGGCCAACGGAATGCGGTTGTAGCCGTCAGCGGCCAGGCGCAGGAATTCTTCGCGGATCATGGGGTGCCTCGTGGTGTGAGGGGCAAATCAGTCAGGTGTGCAAACGCGCCGGCAAGCCGGCCAGGCATCAGTCAGGCGCGCCAACGCCAGCGGGCCAGGGCCTTGATGACTTTCATCCAGAGTTTGCGGGTGACCACCACGATGGCGTTTCCAGAATGGGATTGAGCAGCGTCGGGCAACGTTATCTCAGCGGCTGTACCGAGGCAACCGGGAATTAGCTTGCGCAGATCGTCGATCACCAGTGCCGGGGATTCCTCGGCAATCGGTCGACCGTGGTTGTAGCCGTAGCTCAGCGCCACGCACTTGACCCCCGCCGCTTTCGCCGCCAGCACGTCGCTGCGCGAATCGCCGACGAACAGCGATTGCGAGGCCGGGATGTTGGCCATTTTCATCACGAAGAACAGTGCCGCCGGGTCGGGTTTCTTTTGCGGTAGCGTATCGCCACCGATGATCCACTTGAAGTAGCGGCCGATCTTCATCTGATCCAGCAGCGGCGCGACAAAACGCTCCGGCTTGTTGGTGATCAATGCCATGGCCACGCCCTGTTTGTGCAGCCATTTGAGAGTGTCGCGTACGCCGGGATAGACCACGGTCAGCTCATGACTGGCGCCATAGGCCTCCATGAACACTTCCAGCGCGTGCTCGGCCTCGACGTCATCCACCGCCGAATGATCGATGCCACCGGCCAGCGCCCGGCGCACCAGCACCGGTGCGCCATTGCCGACCCACTCGCGTACCGCCTCGATACCGGCAGGCTTGCGGCCGAGGGAGAGCAGCATGGTGTCCACCGCCGCCGCCAGGTCGGGAACCGAGTCGATCAACGTGCCATCCAGATCGAACATCACCAACCGTGGCAGTTGCCCCGGGAACAGCTGCTCAAAACCGCTCATGGGCGCGCCAGCGCCAGTTCGGAACGCATCTTGTCGATGACTTCCTGATAGTTCGGTGCATTGAAGATCGCCGAACCGGCCACAAAGGTGTCAGCGCCAGCGGCCGCGATTTCACGGATATTGTTGACGTTGACCCCGCCGTCGATTTCCAGACGGATGTCACGCCCCGAGGCATCGATGATCGCCCGCGCTTCGCGCAGTTTGTCGAGGGTGCCAGGAATGAACTTCTGCCCGCCGAAGCCCGGGTTGACGCTCATCAGCAAGACCATGTCGACCTTGTCGATCACGTACTTGAGCACGTCCAGCGGGGTCGCCGGGTTGAACACCAGGCCGGATTTGCAGCCGCCTTCACGGATCAGTTGCAGCGAACGATCGACGTGCAGCGTGGCTTCCGGGTGGAAGGTGATGTAAGTGGCGCCGGCCTCAATGAAGTCGCCGACAATGCGATCCACCGGGCTGACCATCAGGTGTGCGTCGATCGGCGCAGTGATGCCGTACTTGCGCAGTGCCGCGCAAACCATCGGGCCGATGGTCAGGTTCGGCACATAGTGGTTGTCCATGACATCGAAGTGGACGAAGTCGGCACCGGCGGCCAGAACATTGTCCACTTCTTCGCCGAGGCGGGCGAAGTCGGCGGAGAGAATCGACGGAGCAATTACGAAGGGCTGCATGACGCACCTTTTCTGAGCTAAATCACGATGGCGCGCATTGTATACCTCAAGTTTCCGTGCGCGCACCGTGACCGCGATGATCAGTACGCCGCTCGGTAGATCTTCTCGATATCCGCAGCGCTGAGCTTGCGCGGGTTGTTGCGCATCAGACGCTCGATTCCCGCGGCCTCCACGGCCATGGCCGGGATCGCCTCTTGCGGAACGCCAAAACTGCGCAGCCCGGCCGGAATTTCCACCGCCGCGCACAGTTCGGTCATTGCCTGCACGGCTTTGTCCGCCGCCTCGGTGGCGCTCAGATGAACGGTCTTCACCCCCATGGCTTCGGCGATATCCTGCATGCGCTCGACGCAGGCCATCTTGTTCCAGGTCATGACATACGGCAGCAACAACGCGTTACTCACGCCATGGGCGATGTTGAAGCGCCCGCCCAACGGATAGGCCAACGCATGCACCGCGCCGACTCCGGCATTGCCGAACGCCATCCCGGCCATCAGGCTGGCGGTGGCCATGTCCTCACGGGCCTGCAGATTGGCGCCATTGGCATAGGCCTTGGGCAGCGACTTGGCAATCAACCTGATTGCGCCGAGCGCCAGCGAATCGGTGATCGGCGAAGCGTTGACCGACAGATAGGATTCGATGGCATGCACCAGCGCATCAACACCACTGGCGGCGGTGACGCTGCGCGGGCAGGTCAGGGTCATTTGCGGGCTGACCAGCGCCACGTCCGGCAACAGGTAGTCGCTGACGATGCCTTTCTTCAGTTGCGCGACCTTGTCGGAGAGGATGGCGACGTTAGTCACTTCCGAGCCGGTGCCGGCGGTGGTCGGGATGGCGATCAGCGGCGGGCCTTTGCGCGGCACCTGATCGACGCCGAACAGGTCTTCCAGCGCGCCGTGGTATCCGGCATACGCGGCGACACTCTTGGCGATGTCGATGGCACTGCCGCCACCGAGACCGATCAAGCCGTCATGCCCGCCCTCGCGATACACGCGCATGCAATCTTCGACGATGGCGATTTCCGGGTCCGGCAGCACCCGATCAAAAATCTCGTACTCGCGCCCGCCCAATTGGCACAGCGCCAGCTCCACGGTGCCGGACTTGACCAGCGCGGCGTCGGTGACGATCAGCGGGTTGTCGATATCCAGCCGCGTGAGCTCCGCCGCCAGTTGCTCGATGGCCCCGGCGCCGGTGATCAGTTTGTGAGCAATTTTGAACTGGGACAGACTCATCGTGCGCAGCCTCTTATAGATGTGGGAGCTGAGCACAAGCGTAGCTGAGGGTTTGGGGTTGTCTGGTATTCAGTTGGTGAATAATCAAGAGCAAAAGCCCCTCACCCTAACCCTCTCCCGGAGGGAGAGGGGACTGACCGAGCTGCACTCTCGAAGTCCATCGACGTGCAATACCGAGTCGAACTCAGATTCTGAACAGCATGAAGATCTGCTCCCTTTCCCCCTCGCCACCTTGGGGGAGAGGGCTGGGGTGAGGGGGTGGCTTTTGATCTGGGCGTCAGACCTGCGCGGTACGCAGTTTCTCGCTACGACCGCGCAGCCATTCCAGCGTCAGTAACAAAATCACCGAAAAAGCGATCAGCAAGGTGGCCGCCGCCGCAATCGTCGGGCTGAGGTTCTCGCGGATCCCGCTGAACATCTGCCGTGGCAAGGTCGCTTGCTCGGGGCCGGCGAGGAACAGCGTCACCACTACTTCATCGAACGAAGTGGCAAAGGCAAACAGCGCCCCGGAAATCACCCCCGGCGCAATTAACGGCAGGGTCACCCGACGGAACGTGGTCAATGGCGAAGCGCCAAGGCTGGCCGCCGCCCGCACCAGATTGTGGTTGAACCCCTGCAACGTTGCCGACACGGTGATGATCACGAACGGCACACCGAGCACCGCGTGCACCACGATCAACGAGAAGAAGCTGTTGCCCAGTCCCAGCGGTGCGAAGAACAGATAACTCGCCACACCAATGATCACCACCGGCACCACCATCGGCGAAATCACCAGCGCCATCACCAGCGCCTTGCCGGGGAAGTCGCCACGGGTCAGGCCGATCGCGGCCAGGGTACCGAAGACCATCGCCAGCACCGTGGCCGCGGGGGCGACGATGATGCTGTTCTTCAGCGAACGCATCCATTCCGCCGAGGCGAAGAAGTCCTGATACCAGTGCAGGGAAAAGCCCTGTAGCGGATACACCAGGAAACTGCCCGAGTTGAACGACAGCGGCACGATCACCAGTACCGGCAGAATCAGGAACAGCAGGATCAGGCCACAGAGGATCCGCAAGCTGTAGAACCACACCCGTTCGATGGGCGACATGTAAGGACTCAGCATTTCAAATTCCCCTTAGCTCAGGCGCAGGCGACTGGCGCCCACCAGCCAGCTGTAGATCAGATAAAGCACCACGGTCGCCAGCAGCAACAGGCCGCCCAGTGCAGTGGCCATGCCCCAGTTGATGCTGGTGTTGGTGTAGAACGCGACGAAGTAACTGACCATCTGATCGTTCGGGCTGCCGAGCAGCGCCGGGGTGATGTAGTAGCCGATGGCGAGGATGAACACCAACAGGCAACCGGCACCGACGCCGGCATAAGTCTGCGGGAAATACACCCGCCAGAAACTGGCGAACGGATGGCAGCCCAACGAGATGGCGGCGCGCATGTAGGTTGGCGAGATGCCTTTCATCACGCTGTAGATCGGCAGAATCATGAACGGCAGCAGAATGTGCACCATCGAGATGTAGACCCCGGTGCGGTTGAACACCAGCTCCAGCGGCTTATCAATGATGCCCATCGCCATTAGTGCGCTGTTGATCAGCCCGCCCGATTGCAGCAACACGATCCACGCCGCGACCCGCACCAGAATCGAGGTCCAGAACGGCAGCAGCACCAGAATCATCAGCAGGTTGCTCTGCCGTGATGGCAGGTTCGCCAGCAGGTAGGCCAGTGGATAGGCGAGGAACAGACAGATCACGGTGATGATCAGGCCCATCCAGAACGTGCGGGCGAAGATGTCGAGGTAGATCGCCTGATCCGGGGTGGCCGGGGCCAGTTCGCCGAGATCATCGATACGGTGATCCACCGCCGCCAGCAGGTAGTAAGGCGTGATGCTGCTGGTGTTGCGTTTGACCGCTTGCCAGTAGGCCGGATCGCCCCAACGCTCATCGAGCGCTTCGAGGGCTTCTTTATAGGAGGCCGGTTCGCTGGCGAAGGGCAGCGCCCGGGCAGTTTTGGTCAGCAGGCTGCGATAGCCGGCCAACTCCATGTTCAAGCGCTTGGACAGATCGCCCAGCGTCTGGTTTTTGCGGGCTTCGGCGAGATCTTCGCCGGCCGCTTTGTACACCGGTTCAGCGGGCAGGCCACGGCCGTCCCAACTGGCGATGGCCGCCACGGTGCGCGGCATGCCGCCGACCACTTCCGGGTTGCCGACGCTTTTGTAGAGCAGCGCCACGATCGGCACCAGAAACACCAGCAACAGAAACAGCACCAGCGGCGCAATCAACGCCTGAGCCTTCCAGCGGTTGACCCGCTCGGCGCGCTTGAGCTTCTGCTTCAAGGTGGGGCTGGCGCCCTCGTTCAGGGGAACGGCGATGGCCATGACGTACTCCGCAAATCTTTGATCGTTACAGAGGTGGCGAACCACCTCTGTTGTGTTGAAACACCACAGGTCTCAGAGGAGTTTTTGTGGCGAGGGGATTTATCCCCGATCGGCTGCGCAGCAGTCGTAAAACCTGAGAATCCGGTTTATCTGACACACCGAGCGGGTATGGCTTCGGGGGCTGCTTCGCAACCCATCGGGGATAAATCCCCTCACCACACAAGCTCCTTCGCCACAAAGTCTTCCTTCAGACTGTGGTTATTTCGCAGCCCAGGAATTGAAGCGCTGCTCCAGTTGCTCGCCGTTGTCAGCCCAGAAGCTGACGTCGATCTGCACCTGGTTGGCGATGTTTTCCGGGGTGGTCGGCATGTCTTTCAGCACGTCCTTGCTCAGCAGCGGTACGGCTTGAGTGTTGGCCGGGCCGTAGGCGATGTTTTCCGAGTAGGTCTTCTGTTGCTGCGGCTGAACCGAGTAGGCGATGAATTTCTTCGCCGCTTCGGCGCGCTTGGCGTCCAGACCTTTCGGGATGGCCCACGCATCGAAGTCGTAGATGCCGCCATTCCACACCACTTTCAGGTTGGATTCTTTCTGCACGGCGGCGATGCGACCGTTGTAGGCCGAGCTCATGACCACGTCACCGGAAGCAAGGTATTGCGGTGGTTGCGCGCCGGCTTCCCACCACTGAATGCTCGGCTTGAGTTCATCGAGTTTCTTGAACGCGCGATCCTGCCCTCCCTTGCTCGCCAGCTCTTTATAAACGTCCTTCGGTGCAACACCGTCGGCCATCAGCGCGAATTCCAGGGTGTACTTGGCGCCTTTGCGCAGGCCACGCTTGCCCGGGAATTTCTTGGTGTCCCAGAAATCGGCCCAACTGGTTGGCGCGGTTTTCAGCTTGTCGGCGTTGTACGCGAGCACGGTCGACCAGACGAAGAAGCCCACGCCGCATGGCTGAATCGCGCCTTTGACGTAGTCTTCAGTCTTGCCGAACAGCGCCGGGTCGAGCTGTTCGAACATGTCTTCATCGCAACCACGGGACAGCTCTGGCGATTCAACTTCCACCAGATCCCACGACACGCTCTTGGTGTCGACCATGGCTTTGACCTTGGCCATTTCGCCGTTGTACTCGCCGGCAACGATCTTGCCGTTGCCCGCCGCTTCCCACGGTGCGTAGAAGGCTTTGACTTGCGCCGCCTTGTTCGCCCCGCCAAACGACACCACAGTCAGATCGGGACCGGCGGCCATAGCGCTGGCCGCACCCATCAGGCCCAGGGTCAGGGCGGTGAACTTCAGGGATCTCAACATTTATTGTTCTCTCCACGTGCAGGGTTGGTGTTGGTATTGCCGGGGCGCTTAGTGCGCCTCTAGAAGAGGATCGAGTGCGCGAACGTGCTCGACCTGCCAGCCAAGCGGAACCACGTCGCCGACCGCGAGCGCTGGATCGAGCTCGGCAATCGGCTGTTTCACGAAGAAGTCGGTCTTGCCGCAGACTTCCAGGCGCACCCGGACGTGGTCGCCCAGATAGATGAATTCCGCCACCCTCCCTGAGAAGCGGTTGACGCATTGGTCGCTCGAACCATTGAGGCTGACGCGCTCCGGGCGGATCGACAGGGTCACCGGTTCGCCGGCCTGGCCGACGTTGACCGCCAGCGCCTCGACCTTCTCGCCCCGGCCCAACTCGACCACGCAACGCTCGCCGCTCTGGCTGAGCAGTCGGCCGTTGAGGCGGTTGTTCTCGCCGATGAAGTTGGCGACGAAAGTGTTTTTCGGTTCTTCGTAGAGGGTACGCGGCGGGGCGATCTGCTGGATCTCGCCCTGATGGAACACGGCGACGCGGTCGGACATGGTCAGGGCTTCACCCTGGTCGTGGGTCACGTAGACCACGGTCACGCCGAGGCGCTGGTGCAGGTGCTTGATCTCCATCTGCATGTGTTCGCGCAGTTGCTTGTCGAGTGCGCCCAGCGGTTCGTCCATCAGCACCAGTTGCGGTTCGAACACCAGCGCCCGGGCCAGCGCCACACGCTGTTGCTGACCGCCGGAGAGTTGCGCCGGATAACGCGAAGCGAAGGCGTCGAGCTGGACCATGCTCAGGACTTTCTTGACCTTGTCGCTGACGTCGCTCTTGTTCAGACCACGTACGGTCAGCGGGAAGGCCAGATTCTCGGCCACGGTCATGTGCGGGAACAGCGCGTAGTTCTGGAACACCATGCCGATGTCGCGCTTGTGCGGCGGCACGTTGTTGATTGCACGGCCGGCCAGGAGGATTTCGCCAGCGGTCGGGGTTTCGAACCCGGCGAGCATCATCAGACTGGTGGTCTTGCCCGAGCCGGACGGCCCGAGCAGGGTCAGGAACTCGCCTTTGCGAATGTCCAGGTTGAGGTCTTTGACGATCAGGTTCTCGCCGTCGTAGCTCTTCTGCACTCCACGAAAGCTGACCAGCACGTCACTGGCCCCTGCGTTTGAATCGACCTGGCTCATACCCACACCTTTGTTATTGGTAACTGCTGTGGATTAAGCCTAGTGGCTGGCGCCAGCCACGCAAATCGGGGCGCAGGAGAGAATTGCCTCAGCCGGATGGAAGGTTGGGGGTAGGGATTGCCCTACAAGGATGGCGCGTTTTGGCAAACGAGCTACGAGCACCATGCTGCGAGCAGCAAGAACAAGCAAAAGCGCGTGTCGCTGATGGATATGCCCACAATGGCAGGCCAGATGGAGATTCCCTGTGGGAGCGGGCTTGCTCGCGAATGCGGTATGTCAGTCAATGAATGATTGGATGACCCACCGCATTCGCG
>NZ_JASCPO010000225.1:0-9499 GCF_029960145.1 Pseudomonas sp. PS01299
GAGCTTGCTCCCGCTGGGGCGCGAAGCGGCCCCGCTGTTGGGGAGGACTGCTGTGCAGTCCAGCGGGAGCAAGCTCCCTCGCCACAAAATGTCTAGCGGCGGATCGCCAGGTATGACTGGCCCAGGTCGCCGGCCCAACCATCGAGAACAGCCTTGACGTCATCGGCGGTCAGCACCTGCTTGTCATTTTCCAGCGGCAGCCCGATGCCCTTGCGCACGACTTCGGCGACCACTTCGCCGGTGGAGCCGTCCTCGAACGAGACTTCGGTGGTGATTTCGCTGTCCTGGTCGCGGATGCCGGTGGCGGTGCTCACGCCGGCGGCGACCAGCGTCACCGGTAGCCATTCATAGAAGCGCAAGCCTTGGGTGCTGGCGGCGACGCGGGTGATCGCCGGTCTGAAGGTCAGGGTGTTCGGGCCGGGTTGCGGCATCAGGCGCATGACCTTGCCCAGTTCCAGCCTGAGCGCGGCGTCGTAGTAGTCGGTGACGCCGGACAGCGTGCTCAGCGGGATCCGCTCGGTCGGCGCGGCGCTCGGGTAGAACTGGCTGGGCGCCAGATAGGCCTGGGTGTAACGCCCCCGCGCCAGCGCCGGGCTGACCCAACCCAGCACCGTCTGCCCCGATGGCGACTGGCGCTCGCTGAGCACGCTGTAATCGTGCAGAAATCCGGTGTACTTCTGCGGTTCGACGGTTTTGCTGCTGCAGGCCGAAAGGCTCAGGGACGCCGTACACAGTACCGACATCAAGCAATGGCTTCTGATCATGCGAATCCTTGTTTTGCGCTTTTACCCCGCGTCGTTCAAGCGCGGGCAGTGATTGGGGAGGAGAGCGGCGGGGTGTTGTCCGAGCACTCGATGTGCAGCCGGCCGTGGCTCATGATCCACTGGATCAGGTCGGCGGTCGGAATCGAATGCACGTACTCCACCCATTGCGAATCAGCCGGGCCGTACTGCTCGAAATAGCGGCGCAGGACGATACGGCTTTGATCATCTGACAGGCCCAGGCAAAACTCCTGGAACAACAGCGGCGTATCCTGCTCAGGCGCGGTGGTGCGCTGGCTGAGAATCAACGGATAGCGGGCGTCGTGGCCCTCGGCGGTATAACGGTTGTGCAATGCGCTCATTGAAAGCCCCCCGGTTGTCGATGGCGTGCAGGGTGCCAAAGGGGTTTTGCCGCAGCATGTCCGCTTGATGTCCGGGGCGACGGAATGTTGCTCGATTGAAATATATGACCCGCCCGCCAGAATAGTTTTAGATGCGTTCTTTTTTGGCCTGAGGATCCTGTGCCCGTGAGCAGACTGCTGATCGTCGACGATGACGTGGAAATTCTCGCCCTGCTGAAGAAGTTCTTCGTCCAGCACGCCTACGAGGTCGATGTCGCCGCCGACGGCGCAGCGATGTGGGCGGCAATTGCGCAGCAGCGCCCGGACACGATCATTCTCGACCTGATGCTGCCCGGCGAAGGTGGCCTGAGCCTGTGCCAGAAAGTGCGCGCGCAGATGGGCATTCCGATCATCATGCTGACCGCCATGGGCGAGTTGAGCGACCGCATTGTCGGCCTCGAACTGGGCGCCGATGACTACGTCACCAAACCGTTCGCCCCACGTGAACTGCTGGCCCGCCTGCGCGCCGTGCAGCGTCGCGCCGGTGAGCAGGTCAGCCCGGCGAGTGAACCGTCGCGGCCGGTGATCGCCTTCGCCGGTTGGCATCTGGACATCACCTGTCGCGAGCTGCGCTCCCCGGAAAACGTGATGATTCCGCTGTCCGGTGGCGAGTTCGATCTGCTGGTGGTGTTTCTCGAACACCCGCAGCGCATCCTCACCCGCGAGCAATTGATCGACCTGTCTCGCGGTCAGGGCCACGACGCCTTTGATCGCAGCATCGACGTGCAGGTCAGCCGCCTGCGGCGCAAGATCGAGCCGGACAGCAAACGCCCGGACCTGATCCGCACCGTGCGCAACGGTGGTTACATGTTTACCGCCAAGGTCACGCGTTCATGATCCGTCGATTCCTGCGCCGTGATCCGCTGAGTCGGCGGATCGCCCTGACCATCGTCGCGGCCATGCTCGCTTCGCTGGCACTCAATTTCCTGTTCGTGGAGGTTGCCGGGACCTGGGCGCGACCACCGATTGAACGTACCGGGTTGCTGGAGCAGATTGCCGCGACCGTCAAAGTGATCGAGGCTGCACCAGCGCCTTTACGCCCGAAACTGGCTCACGCGGCAACCGGCCCGACGCAGGAGGTGACCTGGAGTGCGCAACGCGACGAACTTGGATTGCCAGCAGGTGGCACGCAGCTCATCGCCAACAAGACGTCGGGGTTGCATCAGTTGTTGGGCGATGAGCGAGACATTCGGGTGTTCAATCCCGCTGACTGGCCGAGCGGCAGTCCGCTGGCGCGCTATGCGGCGTTGATTCAACTGCCGGATGCCAGTTGGCTGTTGTTCTCTTCGCCCGAACGCTCCTGGGGCCTGGACATCGGCACGCGCATCGCGATCATCATCGCCCTCGGCCTGATCGCCACCGTGCTGGTGGCCTGGCTGGCCACGCAGCAACTGGCCAAGCCACTGCAACGCTTTGCCAGCGCCGCCCGGCGTTTTGGCGGTGATCTGCGTGCGCCGCCGATCAAAGTCGAAGGCCCCGACGAGATCCGCCAGGCGATCATCGCCTTCAACACCATGCAGGCGCAGATTCAGCACTACATCAGCGAACGCACGCACATGCTCGCGTCGATTTCCCACGACTTGCGCGCACCGCTGACCCGTATGCGCCTGCGCAGCGAGTTCATGGAGGACTTTGATCATCAGGGCAAACTGATCCGCGACATCGAAGAAATGCAGTCGATGATCAACGCGGCACTGGCGTTCTTTCGGGAAGACACTCAGCCGGAGCAAAGCACCGCGTTCGACCTCTCGGAATTGCTGCAGACCATCATCGACGACTACCGCGACCAGAACATTGCGATCGATTTCACCGGCCCGGCGCATCTGGTCTACGAGGGCCGGCCGCTGGGGATCAAACGGGTGATCGTCAATCTGCTGGAAAACGCCGAAAAGTACGCGCAGCAGCCGGCTATCGCTCTGAGCAGCGACGGTTACAGCGTGTGCATCGACGTCAGTGACAACGGGCCGGGAATTCCCGAAGCGTCGTTGCAGCGGGTGTTCGACCCGTTTTTCCGCCTGGAAACCTCGCGCAACCGGGAAACCGGTGGTGTCGGGCTCGGGCTGTCGGCGGCGCGGGCGATTGTGCGCGAGCAGGGCGGCGAACTGAGTTTGAGCAATCGCAGCAGCGGTGGCTTGCTGGCGCGGGTTGAGTTGCCTTTGTAATACTTTGAAACATTTGCGAGCGGCCGGCGGTCAACAGGACACATTCACTGCAAGAAGCGTCCATGAAAACCCCACGGCCCTCCGCACGTCTTGAACCCCTGTCGCAACTGCGCAATCTGAAAATGGCTCGCTCCGCCCACGCCTATGTCCGTGGCAGTACGGTGCAGTTTTATGAGTGGCTGCACAGCCAACCGGGCCGCAACTTACCGAAGGGGCCGGCGGTGTGGATCTGCGGCGATTGTCACGCCGGCAATCTCGGACCGACCGGCGACCTGAAAGGGCGCATCGACATACACATCCGCGACCTCGACCAAACCGTTATCGGCAACCCTGCGCATGATCTGGTGCGTCTGGCGCTTTCCTTGGCCACCGCCGCCCGAGGTTCGGACCTGCCCGGCGTCGCCACCGCGCGCATGCTTGAAGAGATGATGCGCGGCTATGAACAAGCATTCGAAGACGACGTCGACAAAGAGCCGCCAAGACCTGCGCAAGTGAAGGCCGGGATGCGCAGCGCGGTGCAGCGCACGTGGAAGCATCTGGCGCAGGAACGCATCGAGAACACCAAGCCGACCATTCCGCTGGGCAAGCATTTCTGGTCGCTGTCACGGGAAGAGCGCAGCGCGCTGAAGACCCTTAGCGCCACCCCAGACCTGCACACGCTGGTGACCTCATTGAAGGGCCGCAACAAGGACGACCGGGTGAAAATGCTCGACTCAGCCTATTGGGTCAAAGGCTGCAGTTCGCTGGGGCTCAAGCGTTATGCGGTGTTGCTGGGGGTGGGCGAGGGCGACGATCAGGAATATTGCCTGCTGGATATCAAAGAGGCAGTTGCTGCCGCCGCGCCACGAGTGGCGCGAGCCGCGATGCCGCGCGACAACGGCAAACGTGTGGTCGAAGGTGCGCGTTTTCTCTCGCCAGGCCTGGGCAACCGGATGATCGCCACCCGCGTGCTCGACCATGGCTTCTTCATCCGCGAACTGCTGCCTCAAGACATGAAACTGGAACTGGATCAGTTGAGCCAGACCGACGCGATGCTCGCCGCCGGTTATCTGGCCCGCGTCGTGGGGCTGGCCCATGCCCGGCAGATGGACATGAGCACTCGGGCGTCATGGATGCGTGAACTGCAAGCGTGCCGCTCGAAGACACTGGATGCGCCGTCGTGGCTGTGGACCAGTGTTGTGCAGTTGGTTGGCAAACATGAGAAAGGTTATCTGGAGCATTGCCGGCGTTATGCGCTGGAGCATTGATCTGTGTGGGTGAAACAGTTGTCGGTTGCCGATATGAAATTTGTTCTGTAGATTTTCATGAAATTATAAGAAATAAATTTCATGAGGCGCCGAATGTTTCAGCAATCCCAGCAGCATGTCGCCAGTTATTACGCCCACAGTTGCGCCGATATTCTCAGCACACGGCCCGTTCTGGAAGGTGCGCACGACACCGACGTGGTGATCATCGGTGCCGGTTTCAGTGGGCTGCACACCGCGTTGCGTCTGGCCTTGGCCGGCAAGCGCGTCACCGTTCTGGAGGCCAGCCGCGTGGCGTGGGCCGCCTCGGGGCGTAATGGCGGGCAGGCGATTCTGGGCTGGTCGTGCGACATGCCGCCGCTGGAAGCTGCGCTCGGCCATGAGCGCGCCAGGCGTCTGTGGGACGGCATGCGTTGGGCCGCGCAGGAGCTGCGTGAATTGCCCGGGCGGCATGGTTTCGATTGCGACTATCGCCCCGGCCATTTGTGGACGTCGGTGATGCCGCGTCGAGTCAGCCTGCTGACTGAATGGCAACACGAAGCCAGTCACAAGTGGGGCCATGACGGTCTGCAGTTCATCCCTCGCAAAGATTTGCCGCAATGGGTCGCCAGTGATCGTTATCAGGCCGGCCTCTTTGACGCCGAGGGCGCACACCTCAATCCGTTGAAGCTTGCCCTGGGGCTGGCCGCCGCCATCGAGCGTGCCGGCGGGCGTATTCATGAGCAAAGCAAAGCGTCGAGTTATCAGCAGGAGGGCAATGGCTTTCGGGTCAATACCGAGCGCGGTTCGGTGAAGGCCGATGTGCTGGTGCTGGCCTGCAACGCCTATCTCGATCAACTCGACCCGCAACTCTCCAGCTGCATCCTGCCGGTTGGCACCTATCAAGTCGCCACCGCACCGCTGACACCGGAGCAAGCCACCGCGCTGCTGCCGAGCAACGTCTGTGTGACCGACAACCAGTTTGTTCTCGATTACTTCCGTCGCACGCCGGACAACCGCTTGTTGTTCGGCGGTGGCTGCACTTATCTGGGCGGTATGCCCAAGGACATTGCGGCGGCAACTCGGCCGTTTCTCGAACGCGTGTTTCCGCAGCTCAAGGGCGTCGAGCTGCAATTCGCTTGGGGCGGGCATATCGACCTGACGATCAAACGCACGCCTGACATTGGCCGTGAGGGCGATCGCTATTGGTTGCAAGGCTACTCGGGCCACGGCGTGCTGCCGACACTGGCCGCCGCCCGCGCGGTGTCCGACGCGATTCTCGGCGAGGCGGATGAATTGGCGTTGTACCAGGGCCTGAGCAATGGCCGTTTCCCCGGCGGCAAGCACTTCGCAGCACCGCTGGAGGCTATCGGCAAGGCCTGGTATCGGCTGCGCGACAGCATTTGATGAGATTTTGACCATGAACAAGCAAGAAGAAATCGCTGCGCTGGCGATCCTGATCCACGACCTGCGCAAGCACAAGAAGTACACCCTTAAAGAGCTGGCCGACAAGATCGGACGTTCGGTGGGCTTTCTCTCGCAAGTCGAACGCGGCTTGTCGCGCCCGACCGTGGCCGACCTCACCGCGATCAGCGAAACCCTCGGCGTGCCGACCACCTATTTCTACAGCCTGCCCAAAGCCAAACAAGTGCCGTGGGTCACCCGTCCGGACGAACGACGCACGCTGTATTACGCCAACGGCATCACCGACATTCTGGTGTCGCCGCAGATGCGTGCCTCGTTCTCCATGCTTGAAAGTCATCTGGAGCCGGGCGCGAGCAGCGGCGACCGCCACATGAGCGACAGCTCGGAGCAGGGCGGTTACGTGCTCGAAGGCGAACTGACCTTGTGGCTGGGCAACGACGACGAGCCGGTGACCTTAAAGGCCGGTGACAGCTTTCAATTCGACAGTCACACCCATTGCCGCTACGGCAACCGCACCGGGCAGCTCACCCGCGTGCTCTGGGTCTACACCTGATAACAACAAAGGATGAACACGATGGACGCTGTCTGCTCTGACCTGCTCGCCGAAGTGCGCGCGTTTCGCCAACGCTACCCCGAGGTGCGTTATGTCGACCTGATTTCCCTGGACATTCCGGGGCATTTTTACGGCAAGCGTTATCCGGTGGACATGCTCGAAAAAGTCGCGGCGGGCAGCGCACTGAAGCTGCCGCAGAACTGCGTGCTGCTGGGCGTGCAAGGCGGTCTGTTCAAGATTGGCGATTACTGTTTCAACGACGGCGACCCTGACGCTGTGCGCCGGTTGGTCCCGGGAACGCTCAAGCCCGTGACCTGGGAAGCGCAGCCGCTGGGGCAGATGCTTATTACCTCCGACGGCACCGCCAAACCGATCGAGTTCGAACCCCGCGAAGTACTGGCGAAGGTACTGGATCGATTGGCGGGCAAAGGCATTCACCCGATGGTGGCCTTCGAACTGGAGTTCTATCTGTTCGACAAAAAACTGCGCGACGGGCTGCCACAATTCCCTCGCGACGAGCTGACCGACGACGCCGATGATCAGCCAAACATGCACATCGAACGCCTGTCACGTTTCGCCCCGGTGCTCGACGAAATGGTTGAAGCAACGCGGGCGCAGGGTATCAACGCCACGGTGATCACCGCCGAGCTGGGGCCGGGGCAGTTCGAAATCAATTTCGGCCATCTGGACGACGGCTTGCGTGCCGCCGACTGGGCGGCGCTGTTCTGTCGCAGCACCCGTGGGGTCGCGCTCAAGCATGGTTATCGCGCCAGCTTCATGGCCAAACCGTACGTGGAGCATCCGGGCAGCGGCATGCATGTGCACGTCAGCCTGTATGACGCCACCGGCAACAACCTGCTGGCCGCCAATCACCAGCAAGCGCTGCGCCATGCGGTGGCCGGCTGCCTGGATCTGCTGCCGCACAGCATGCCGATCTTCGCTCCAAACCAGAACGCCATGCGCCGCCTGAGCGGCACGGTAAACACCGCGACCAAGGCGAGCTGGGGTTACGAGGATCGTGACGCCTGCCTGCGCATCCCCGAATCGGACACGAAAAACCTGCGCATCGAATACCGTCTGGCCGGCGCCGACGCCAATCCGTATCTGGTGCTGGCGGCGATTCTGGTGGGCCTGGAACATGGTCTGGCATCGGGCAAGGAACCGATCCCGCCCCTCAACGATGACCGCAACAGCGGCATCGATTTCCCGACGGAAATCCTCGACGCGGTGCGCGCCTTGCAGCATCAGCCACAACTGCGTGCGGGACTGGGCGCCGAGTTTGTCGACGTGTATTGCGAGAACAAACGTCAGGATCACCTGGCATTCATGCAGGAGATCAGCGCGCGGGAGTATCGCTGGTATTTGTGATCACTGGTTCAGCACACCACATGAATCGGTGCAGGGGCCGCGATGAGCGATCCACGAGGTATTTTGAACACGGGGCGTGAGGATGGCGAAAGAACGGCTTGAATGACGTCTGGAGAAAATCCAACGCCATCCCATGCGGTGTCTGCGCTGAGTTGGAAATAGTTGACTTTGGCTGGCAGCTATCGGCCATAAGCGGGCGGTCGCGACTGACCGCTTTCGGCCAAAAGCTGCCACTCAACGCGACTCGATAATTCCAACCCGAACATGCATCATCGGGCTCGCCACGATCACGTCGCGGCGTCGAAGCCATAAGTGCAGAACCTGCCGCCTGCACGAATTAGCATTTTGAAATGGAAGTCATCTCATGTTCGAGCGTAACAAACTGGTTCCGGAGTTAATGGTCACCAACCTGGATAGCAGCCTAGCTTTTTGGGTTTCTTGCTTAGGGTTTAAAATAGCTTATCAACGCCCGGAAGACGGATTTGCATACCTTGATTTGAATGGTGCTCAAGTGATGCTTGAGCAGATTGATTCGGACGCGGGACAATGGCTTGCTGCGCCGTTGATTAAGCCGTTTGGAAGGGGCATCAACCTACAGATTGATGTTGAGGCTTTCGCACCCATCATCCAAAAACTTGATCTGGCTGGATTTCCACTCTATCGAGAATGCAAAGACACCTGGTATCGGGCTGATAATGTAGAGGTAGGCCAGCGCGAATTCATCGTCCAGGATCCCGACGGTTATCTCGTAAGGTTGGTAGAGCGGTTGGGGGAGAGACCGGCTTACTCAATCTGAAACTGAGCAAAGCCTACCGTCAGCTTTGTGCCGGTGCAGCCCTTCACGACAGACAGCAATCGGCCAAGATCCGTCAGTCGACGTCCCTTAAATAAGCGCTAAGCAAGGTAAATTTCGCGATGAAAAGCTGGATAGCTAATACGAAAATTAATGCACTGTTAGGGGCTAGGTCTCAAAAATTTGATGGCGTGAAGGTTAGGCGGATCCTTATAGAATACTGCGACAGGTATCAAAAGATTTATCCTTTTGAAATTCTGGAAGAGCCACTTGAATTTCTGAAAAACAATGTAGATTCAGGTAGTAGATATAGGGAGATGCGAGCGCTGCTTAGGGTTGCCGCTGAAGAATACTGCATTAGTTTAAACGAGATAGCCGATGCTCTTCTTGACCTGATAGACATTCGTGTCCTTACTACGGACCAAGCAAAAAAAATTATTAACCACGTTTTCGAAGCTTTTTCCTGCAATGAAAGCCCCGAAGATTTCATCCCAAGAGAGGATGCCTATTTGTGCAAAAATCTATTTGCGATTACCTCCGGCTAGCAAATGGTTGAAACCTCTAGCCTTGCTCACAATGACGGGCCCGATTGGCGTGACTAGATATTCGCCTTGGGACATTTTTGGGGCTTTGATGACTGGCCGCTTTTGGCCGATAGCAGCCGGTCACGAATGGCAGGTTTCGACTGTAGTGGTCTAATGAAACCGGACACTCATTTAGGCGAGAATGCTCGCCATATCGAGGTGTCAGATGACCAAGCAACGTCGTGTCTTTTCCGCTGAATTCAAACGCGAGGCTGCTGACCTCGTACTC